>DATKYL010000426.1:0-4151 GCA_035528515.1 Acidobacteriota bacterium
GGCGGCACGATGGTCGGGAATTAGTTGATTACCTGTTCCGACCTTTGCGTCGGAGCGAGTGTTCCAGAGCCCGTCCCCGGCCTTGTGCCGGGACGGGCTTTTTCTTGCGAGTTCCAGTTGGAAAATCACCGGCGACCGCCCACCTTTCGGAAGGGGCAAGGGTGATGGCGAACCACGAGAGCAGATTTCCGGGTGCGGGGCGGCTGTGCTTAGCGGCACTCCTGGCTCTGATGCTGACCGGGGCCGGCGCCTGTCGGCATCCCGGGGGAAGCGGGGACACCATGCCACAACGCGATATCAAGACGGTAATGGAAGCTCATGTCGACGAGCTGATGGCCGTGCCCGGCGTCGTGGGCGTGGCCATCGGCGCGCTCGACGACGGAACGCCGTGCATCCTGGTGTTGGTCATTGAGGAAACAGACGAGATCGACCGCAAGGTCCCCAAAACGCTGGAAGGGCATCCGGTCAGTGTTTTCGTTACCGGCGAGATTAAGCCGATGGAAGACGAGTAGTTACCAAGCGATCCCCTGCTCGTCAAAGAACACGTGAAGTTCTTTGCGTGCCGCCAGATTGACGCGTTCGGACCAAACATCAACGGGATTCAGCTCGTCCGTCAGCACCGGAGCCCCGGCCGTATCCGCTGCGAAACGGTTATTCCAGGCGTGTGCCCGATCGTATTCGGGAGAAAAGCGATCCATCGGAACCGGCAGTTCCTCGTCGAGTGCGAGCGCCCGACGCGACGCCAGAATGACAAGATTCCCGATCTGAGTCGGCGGCTCGGCAATGGGCAGCACGGTAACGTGCTCGAACTGCCGGCGCGCCGTGGCGGCCAGTGAACGGACAATCACATCGTGCCAGCCAACCGCCTCGACGTTCATCGCGAGAATCCCTCCGGGCCTGAGACGTGACCGTATCAGGCCGAGGGCTTCACTGGTCACCAGGTGGAAGGGAATCGAACTGCTGCCGAACGCGTCCAGCATGATGATGTCGTACAGCTTATCTTGGGCGAGGAGAAACCGGCGACCGTCCATATGGTACACGCGGGCCTCCGCCGAATCGAGGCCGAAGTAGCGGTACGCCATCTCGGTCACCACCGGATCGATCTCCACCGCGTCAATCGTCCAGCCGTGACGCGCGTAATGCTTCACCACGGAGCCGCCGCCCAAGCCGACGAGGAGTAGATCTCCCGGTTTCTCGAAGAACCTCCGGGCGATATCCATGACGTTGACATAGGCGAGGCACTCCTCCCAACCGCTCGTTTCGACGGACGTGTGAACGGCGCCATCGATCAGCAGATACCGGGTGTCGTCCACGTCGACGACCCGTATTTCCGCGTAGGGACTCTGCCGCACCGTCAGGAGTCCGCGCTCAGGATCGGCGATTTCGCCGGATGCCGTCAGTATGCCGCCAACCCCGATCAGCAGAAGTACGGCGGGGAGGACATACGATGCTTTCGTCTTGAACATCCGAGCAAATCCGATGGAACCGGTGACAATGAGAAGTAATCCTATTCCCAGTGTCAGTTGCGTGACACCGAAATTGGGAATGAGGAAAAAACCCGTCGCCAGCGCCGCCACCACGCTCGCGAGGGTCGAGACCGCGTACAGGTTGCCCGCCGAGCGGCCGACCTCGCCGAGGGAGGCGGTCTTAAGTTTGATCGCGTAGGGGCTGACCATGCCGAGAAGCAAGAGAGGCGGAAAAAAGAGAATGAACGCCGCAACCAGGACCGCAAAGCGCAGTCCGAACGGTTCGGCGACCCAGAGAATCGGCAGCCTGAGCCACGGGACCACCAACAACCACACGCCGGCGCAGGCCAGCAGGGAACAAAGACGTTGGATCGTCGCGCCCCTGTCCGCCCACCATCCACCCAATGCGTACCCGACACTCAGCGCAGCCAGCGTCACCGTGATGAGGGCTGACCAAAGAAAGAGACTCACCCCATAAAACGGGCCAAGAATCCGCGTGCCGAGAATCTCGACGGCGAGGACCGCTGCACCGCCTACCGATACACAGATGTACAGAAACCCGTGTCTCATCCTGACAGGCGCCTGTTCGGGCGTACGGGAGTGTGACGAAACGGCCATAGAGCAACCTCTCCGGAACCGGTGTTGTGATATCCTGTATTCATCGGGAACTGACCTGAGTCACGACAACGCTTGTCGGATATTCCGTTTTCGTACGGTTGGTAGTCCGCGTGGGCGTCCCTGTCAAGTAGACAATGGAGGCGTGGCGTCAGCACCGGGCGTCATGGCGCCGTGGACCGCCGGTGACGGCCCACCGATCGCAATGTGGGGAAGAGAGATCGGGGCCGGCATCCGGGGCCCCGCGAGTTGTGCACACCTGAGCGGTATCAGGCGGCCGCGGCATCCTCAGGGACACGGCGCGGTGAATGATGTCTGCGGATCGCTGCCTCGAAAGGCGACGTCCACGATCAGAACGGCGTCGAGGATGCTCGTCACGCCGTCGCAGTTTACATCGGTCGTCTCATGCGGGCAGAGTGGATTCGGATCCGTGAGGGATGCTCCGCCGCGGAAGGCGACCTCAATGAGGCGGACCACGTCCAGAACATCGGTCTGCGCATCACAGAGCGGGTCGGCGTGGCAATCACACTCACACGGCGGGGGGGCATCGGCAACCGTAATGCTGACTATCACGGAGTCTTCCGCCGCACCGTCGGAAGCAGTGATCAGGACCTCGTACGTGCCCGCCTGCGTGTAATCGGGGTCGAAGGTGAAAAGCCCGGCGCCGCCACCCTGATCGGTAAACACCGCGTTGTCGGGGACATCCACGGCGGCCAGATCGACACCGTCGCCGTCCGGGTCGGCCGCTGCCACACCGAAGCTCAGATTCTGGCCCTCATCCACCAGTTGCGCACTGATCGGATCGAGAACCGGCGCGCGATTCACGTTGGTCACCGTGACCGAGACCGCCTGCGTATCCGCCAAGGTGCCGTCCGAGGCCGCGAACGTCAGTTCAAAGAGGCCCGCCTGCGTGTAATCGGGATCAAAATCGAATGTCCCCGAGCCGTCGCCCTGATCGGTGAACGACGCATTGACGGGGACTCCCTGGGCCGACAGGACTACACTGTCGCCGTCGACGTCGGTCGCGGAGACGACGAGGTTCAGGTTGTCACCCTCGTCAACTGTCTGCGGTGCCAGGGGCACCAGGACCGGCGCCTGATTGATCGTGACCGCGAACGTGCCGTCGGAAGCATCGGCCGTGGTGTTGCTTTCGCCGTCGGTCGCGACAATTTGGATTCGCGCCACGCTCGTGGCGGGACCGGTGACGTCCCAGGAGTAGCTGCCCGGATTTCCGGTCAGGACGGCGAGCGGTTCCTCGAAGACACCGTCATCGCCGCGGTCGAGACGGACCTCCGTTTCGGCCACCAGGCAGTCGTCGGAAGCATCCCAGGTCACGACGAGTGTCGACTCCACCTCAACGCTTTCACCACCGTTCGGGGTGACAACGGTCACATTTGGCGGTGCGGCGTCGACGCACGCTCCGACCGCGTCGAGCGCGTTGCGGGCGTTGAGCCTGAGGCCGACGTTCTGGCTCCCGATATCGTCGCCAGTGGAGACAATGATGTCGAATTTCTCGGGACCGGTCAGCGTCGGATCCAGCGATTCCAGGAGCGCCGCGACGCCGCAGGTCAAAGGCGACGAGAACGACGTCCCCCCGATCACCACGACATAATCGTAATCCGGATCATCAAAACTGTGGTAGGTGGTCATGATATCATCACCGGGCGCCGCCAGATCGACCCAATCACCATAATCGGAGAAGCTGCACCGAACATCGTTGCTGTCGGTGGCGGCGACGTTCATGACACCGGCTTTGCCGCCGAGATAGTCCGGCGTATCGTTGCCGCCGTTCCCCGCGGCGTGGATGATCATGATGTCGTTCGCGAGCGCGAGGTCGACGGCCGCCGCGAAGCCGCCGGTACTCGATGTCCCCCAGCTGCAGTTAAGAGCGACCACGTTGTGTCCGTCCCATTTCTTCAAAACGGCATACTGAACTGCCTCGGCGGCGAAGTCCATCCGCACGTAGCCGTAGCCGTCCTTCGCCTGCCAGCCGATCCGCAGACACATGAGCTTGACACCGTTGGCCGTCCCGGTGGCGGTGCCGTTGCTGTAGCCGCCGGCCACCCCCAC
>DATKYL010000427.1:0-6747 GCA_035528515.1 Acidobacteriota bacterium
ATTGTGTGCGGATGTATAGGCTACGGGAATGAGGATCAGGGTGATCAGGGTGGACATGCTCAATCCGCCGATGACCGCCCGCGCGAGGGATGCCTGGATCTCTCCGCCGGCGCCGGTTCCGAAGGACAGGGGGAGCATAGCGAGTACGGTTGTGCTGGCGGTCATGAGGATCGGACGCAGCCGCAGTCGTCCCGACTGCACCACCGCCTCGTGAACGTCGAGTTTCTTCTCACGGCGCAGGAGGTTGATGTAGTCCACCAGCACGATAGCGTTGTTCACGACGATTCCGATGAGCATGATGATGCCCATGATGCTCTGCATATTCAGCGACGTTCCGGTGATCAGCAATGTCGGAACCACGCCGATAAGCGCCAGCGGCACGGAGACCATCACGATGAGAGGATCGAGAAACCGTTCGAACTGGGCGGCCATGACCATGTAAATGAGAACGATCGCCATAATGATGGAGAGCAGGAAGTCGCGTTGCGCCTCCTGCTGCTCTTCGTATTCACCGCTGAAGACCAGCGAAAAGCCTTGCGGAAGAGGGAAGCTCCGGAGTCTGTCGCGCAGCTCGCCGACCACGTCGCCGAGCGCCGCACCGCTCTGCAGGTTTGCGGTGATGTAGGTGACGCGCTGCCCGTTTACGCGTTCGATCTCGGTCGGACTGCGACGACGTTCGGTGCTGATCACGGACGAAACCGGCACGATTTGTCCGTTGCTGCTGCGCACCGAGACATTGCTCAGGTCGCGCGTGGTGAGACGATCTGCGGGCTGCAGCCGCACGATAATCGGAAATTCTTCGCCGCCTTCGCGGAAGACGCCGGCCCGGCTGCCGCCGACATTGGTTTGGATGACCTCCGCCACCTGGCGCACCGACAAGCCCAGTTCGGCGATCTTTTCCCGGTCGATGATCAGGTTCTGCTCGGGCCGTCCTTCACGACGGCTGACACGCACGTCGGCGATCTCGGGGACCTGCTCCATGATGGACGTCAGATCAGCGGCCAGCCGGTCCGCCAGCGCCAGATCGTAACCCCGCAGTTCCACCTCTACGGCGTCGCCGCCACCGGAGCCGAACAGGCGCCGCAACATCCATAAACCGGATTGGGCGCTCACGCGAATGTTGGCGCCGGGAATGCGTCCCTGGACACTGCGCCGGATACGGTCGGCCAGTACAAAGCTGTTGATCGAACGCTCACCGGATCCCTTCAGAGATATCTCCACCGCGGCATCGCCCGACCGTATCTCCGTCGTCAGATGGCGAACATCGTCCATCGGAACCACCTCGCGCACGATGGTTTCCAGTTCCTGCAGGTACTGATTGACGACCGCGATGTTCGTCCCCTGGGCCATCTCCAGATCGATGTCGATCTCGTCGGCATCCGTCTGGGGTGCGAGTTCGATCGGCAGCAAGGGCCACAACAGAATCGCCGTTGTCAGCAGTACGGCGGTCGCAGCGTATACAATCCGGCGATGCTTCAATGCCCAATCCAGCCGCCGCGCGTAACTGGATTCCAGTTGCGCGAACCAGCGGCCGAGTCGTGAACGCTCATCATCGGTCACGTGATTGCCGGAACGAACCGTGAGGAAACGGCTGCTCAGCATCGGGACCAACGTCAATGCGACGAGCAGCGAACAGGCCAGGGCGAAAACCACCACCAGCGCCAGTTCGCGGAACAGCATGCCCGACACCGTTCGCATGAAGACCACGGGCAGGAAGATGACCGATGTGGTCAACGTCGATGCGATAATCGCGCCGGTGACCTGGCGGGTACCTTCCAGCGCAGCGGTCTGCAGGCTCTCACGGTTTTCCCGCAAGCGGACGATATTCTCCAGCACGACGATGGCATTATCGACAATGAGCCCGATGCCAAGGGCGAGCCCGCCAAAGCTCATCTGGTTCAAAGTGAGGTCGTTGAAGAAGAGCAACGCGAAGGTGGCGATCATGGAGATGGGGATCGACAGGGCGATGATGAATGTCGTCGAGCCGTTTCGTAGAAACACATAAAGGACAAAGACGGCCAGCAACCCGCCCCAGAGGGCCGCGTTCTGCACGTTGTCGATCGAATCCTGAATGAACTCGCTCTGGTCGATGACCATGAGCAGCTTAATATCGTCGCGTTCTTGATCGATCTTTTCCATTACAGCACGCACATCGCGCGCCACCGCCACGGTGTTGGCGCCCGATTGCTTGCGTATGCCGAAGCGCACCATCGGCTGACCGTCGACCTGGACGAGGCGGTTCACGTCCTCATATCCGTCGACGACTTCGGCCACGTCGCCCACCCGGATCGGCATGCCGTCAACGACGGTGATAATGGTGGCGGCGATTTCTTCAATCGACTGGAATTCACCGCGGGTGCGGACGTATATGTCGTTGATGCCCTCGCGCATGTCGCCGCCGGGAAGCGTGACATTCTCCCGCTGCAGCGCCTGACGGACATCAGTGGCCGAGAGACGGCTGGAGATCAGCCGGTCCCGCTTCAACTGGATTTCGATTTCACGGTAGACCCCGCCCCAAACGTCCACCGATCCCACACCCGGGATCTGCTCGAAGCGTTGCGAAATCTCGCGCTCGAGAATGAGCGTCAGTTCCTCCATCGAGCGGTCCGAGTGGGCACCGAGGATCGCGACGGGGAAATTGTCGGGGTCGAACTTCCAGAGCCGGGGCGATTCCACCTCGGGAGGCAGATCATCGCGGATCCGGTCCAGAGCCGCGCGGACATCATTGGCGGCGGCATCAATACTGGTCCCCTGCGAGAATTCCAGTGTGACACGGCTGCGGCCTTCCGACGAGCGCGACCGGATTTCCTCTACATTCGGAACACTGGCAATCGCGTTTTCGACGCGATCCGTGATGATCGTCTCGATCTCCTCCGGGCCGACGTTCGGATAGCTGGTCGATATGCTCAGTCGGGGGTATTCAATGGGGGGGAGCAAATCGACGGGGAGGAAGCGAAGAGCTATGACGCCCAACACGATGATGATGAGGAACACCATCGTCGTGGCAACGGGGCGGTTGACGGCGAGTCGCGTGATGTTCATTGCTGCAAATCACTCGGGTGTTGCATTCTAACGGTCAAGGATCGTCGAGTCGCCCGGCGCCGCCTGCTGGCGTTGCATCAGCTCTTCTAAGAGATCTTCCCGTTGGAGATTCTGCAATTCCTCTACGCGTCCCCAGCTCACGGCACGAACCCGGGCTGTTCCTGTCGCACCGGCGAGCAAGTCCTGCCCCAGAGATACAACCCACTGACCCGGCTGGACATCACGGACCGCCACTTCCATGCGGCCGCGGGCGATGATGTCAACCGGCACGAACTCGAAATGGACGGGGCCGGTCAGGGCCTGTGCTCCGGCATCGGCCCGCAGTCCGGTCACCAGATCGTCTAACGAATCCGCGGCAACATAGACGCCCGTTCCACCCGTTGACGGGTTTTCATAGAGAGCGCTGGTGGGGATTTTCGTGGCTTCTTCGCTCTCCCCATAATGCACATCGACCGCGACAAACATGCCCGGCTTCAGTTCACCGTTGGGGTTCAGCACATCGATTTCGGCCTCGGTGCTGTGCGTCACGGGATGCAGGAATGGGGATATGCGGGACAACCGCGCGGATGCCGACCCTGACGACAGGGCATCCGAGTAGATTTCCGTGCGCTGATCGGTTTCGATGTAGGTGAGCATGCGGTCTGTCAGGACGATGGTGACACGAAGGCTGTCGAGCTGGCCGAGGGTGAACAGGCGCGCTCCGCTGTTGACCAGCATCCCCACTTCGGCGTTGCGGCCGCCGACCGTGCCGCGCACCGGCGCACGGATTACTGTTTGGGTGAGCGCTTCCACCCGTTCATCGACCGTGGCCTGGGCCTGTTCGACCCGGGCTTCGGCCAGGGCGAGATCGGCCTCAGCCGACACCGCCCGTGTGGTGGCCGTCTCCAGCTCTGTCTCCGAGGAGAGGTTCTTCTCGGCGAGAGCCCGGACACGGCGTAGCTCAGAATTGACCCGGCTGAGTTCAGCGTCCGCCTGCCGGGCCTGGGCCGCGGCAATCTGAAGGCCGGCCCTGGCCTGCTTGAGCCGTTCCTCGAACTCGGTCGCCCTCAGACTGACGAGGGGATCGCCTTTTGCGACGAGATCTCCGTCCTGCACATGAACGCGCACGATCAGGGCGCTGACTTCGGCATAGATCTCGACCTGGTTCTTCGCCTTGACGATTCCGCTCAGCCGCTCGACCAGCGGGAGTGTCCCATACCGCGCCTGCACCGCTTCAACGGCCGGGGTGAGGGCATTGCGCGAATTCCCCTCCCCCGATCCGGACGAGCTCCCGCCGCAGCCGATAAGCAACAGCCCCAGAACGATCAGGAGGTTGAAACGGGCGGCGGTTGAAATCGTCACGCTGTCGAGTCTACGCATACTCTGGTCTTTTCGCTATTCAGAGGTGTTGGGAGTTGAAAGTCCTGATGGGCGTGGGGATCAAGGGCGGATTCATGCTTATTAAACGTCGCGGTTCGTTAAGTGTTCCAGCCGGCCAGAGCCCCCATCCCGAAGCTGATGATATCCTTTGCGCGGCCCTGTATTCAAGGCTTTCGGGCGATGAGCTGTTTGCGGTGCCCGATCAGCGCGTAACATCAGACACCGAAGGGCAATCCCGGCAATAGGTTAGCCGGGGTTGCCCGGTTTGACACATGCTGTTATCTCTAATTCTTGAACACGTCGGTACTGAGGTACTTCATCCCGGAATCCACCATCAATGTCGCTATGCAGGCCTCCGGCCCCAATCGCTCCGCGACTCGAAGTGCCGCGACTACGTTTGCCCCTGAGGATGTACCGGCGAAGAGACCTTCTTCCCGCGCTAAGCGTCTGGCCATCGCTTTCGCATCATCGGTTTTGACTGGGATAATCTCATCCACCAGAGCTGGATCCCAGAGCGGTGGCGTGTATCCGATGCCGACCCCTTCAATCTTGTGCGGTCCGGGCTGACCACCCGACAAGACGGCGGATTCGGCCGGCTCGACGGCGATCATCTTGAGCTTGGGATTGTAACGTTTTAACACTGTTGCGACGCCGCGTGATGACGCCGCAGTGCCGACACATTGGACAAAGGCATCAAGCTCTCCATTCGTCTGATTCCAGATTTCCTCGGCCAACGGGAAGTAGCCCGCAATGCTGTCGGCGTTGTTGAGCTGGTCGGTCCAATAAGTGTGCGGTCTTTGACTGAATTCTCTGGCGGCGTCAATCATGTCCCCAATCAACTTCTTCGTGGTGCGGCCGCCCTCGCTTGGTATCAGCGTAAGTTCCGCACCGAACGCCGACATCTGATTCCGCTTATCCTGACTGAATGCATCGGAGGTGATGATATGAAGACGGTATCCCTTCACCACGCAGATCAACGCGAGTGATATACCTGTGCTGCCGCCGGTGTACTCAACAATCGCGTCCCCGGGTTTCAATCGGCCGTCCTGCTCAGCCCGCGCAATCATCGCCTGTGCCGCGCGGTCTTTCATACTGCCGGTCGGGTTTTCCCATTCGAGTTTGACGAAGACTCTCGCGCAGCCCGGCGGAACGACATTGCGGAGTTGGACGAGAGAGGTGTTGCTGATCGCGTTCAGGATGTTGGCGTCAGGACTCATTCTACTCTACTCCCCGATAGCGGGTGACCTAAAGACCCGGACGTCTGGAATGTGTGGCAGTCTGCCCAAGGCAGGTAGCACTATCAGCAGGCCGACATGCGCCTTATCGCCATCATGGTTCGATGCCAGATGATGTCCTTCTTCAGGAAGACGCCCATGAAGCCGTTGCATCTCAGGAGGTTGATCTGGCAGCCGGTGATCTTGTTTCTGAATACGGAGATATCCAGAATCCGGAAATCATTCTGATATGGCTATTCAGTTCTTGGTAACTGGAATACCCCACCATCGTCCAGATACGCGGTCACACTGTCGGGTGTACCTTCTGCGCCCGGATGGAATTCCAGCCTGAACTCATTCATCCATTGACAATTGAACATGGTCTGAGACATCGCGACCAGTTCCATCGGCCGCCTGTTAGTTTGTTGAGCCAGCAGGGTCCCGTGATCGTAGGTCACCGTGACCGGACCATATATTCCGGTGTAGCCCTTCAAGACATCCTCGTTGACAACGACCGGGTTTACGTCAGACTCCAGAGCCGGCAGAATCCAATCCAATTGAGCCAGCAGTTCCTCGTCCGTCGTTCGGGCTCTTATTCCTTTGACCGCCTCCAGATAGGCGACATCGAATGCCTTATACGCCGGGGCTTCGATATCGGGCGCGACCCCGACACCCTCCCAGTTGGTGCCGGTGAATGGACTGATGGCCCTTCGGTACGGCACCTTGATTCTGATGCCGAGATTTCGGCAGTTGTGAAACTCTTCGTCGTGAGCGCCGCCGGGTGTCTGTGTTCCAACGAGTGTGGCGCGGCCCGAGTGTTTCAGATTGTAGGCCAGATCCTCTCCCGCCGAAAATGTGTCGAACGAGATCAACACATAGACATCGCACTGGGACAGGCGGGGGCCGGGAACATAGGTCTCTGTCCACAATTGAACGGTCGAATCGTCTCTGGGAGTGTACATGGTGTTGAAGAGGGTTTCCCTGTCAAACAAGTAGCTCGCGATCAGCGTGACCATCTTCGGTTCACCGCCGCCGTTGTCGATGAGATCGATGATCAGCGCATCGCAATGACCAAGGAAATTCATGGCCGCGATCGCGGTCGCGGCGGCTTCCTCGGGATCACGGAATCGGT
>DATKYL010000428.1:0-2356 GCA_035528515.1 Acidobacteriota bacterium
GACTACCTGGGGCGTGATGCCGTGGGGCCTGGTGGTGTCGCTTACCTCGACGAACTGGGTGTGGAAGGACGAATTACCGCAGGCATCACGGTACTCATACTCGAGAGACAGCGTATAGCTGCAGGCATCGCCGGTTGAATCGCGGTCGACGAGCAGGACCAGCGGATCGGGATCGCACGCGTCTAACGCCAGCGGCAAGGGGAAGACGTCCGGGACATTGTCACACGAGTATACGAGCGGCGGGTGCCCGTCGCAGTCCGGCGGCTGGTCGTCGTAGTACTCGATAACCTGCGGGCACGAGTCGACATTGCCGCAGTCGTCTTCGGCCATCCAAATCAGGTGGGCGGTGTACGCCTGCGGACATGATCCGTCGATCGTATCGATGCGTTCCAGCCACACGGTCGGGTCGAGATCGCAGTTGTCAGAGACCGTCGGCTCGGGAATCGGGGGCGTATTCGGGCCGCAGTACTGGCTCGAGGGTGGCGGGCAGGTGATGGTGGGCGGCAAGTCGTCGACCGCTTTGAAATAGGTCGTACAGGCGGCCACGTTGCCGCAGGCATCGGTGGCCTCCCACGGCACGACCATGAACCAGCCATAGGGGCAGTCCGGGTCGGGCGTGCGGACCGCGTTACCCATCGTCACGACCGGCGCCGGGTCGCAGTTGTCGGTGGCATCCGGCGGGGCCGGGAACACATCGGTCCCGCACGAGACGATGCTCGTGTCCACGCCGCACGACATCTCCGGCGGCGTGGTATCGACCACGTCGATCACCTGTGTGCAGGTGTCGGCGTTGCCGCAGGCGTCCATCGCCTCCCACATGATGGTGAGATGATATCCCTGCGGGCACTCGGCGGTTGTCGAAGAAGCGCGGTTGATCTCGGTGACCACGGGGTTCGGGTCGCAGATCATCGTGCCGGTGGGGTCGAAATCGGTTGCCGGGGGTGGCGGGAAATCCGTGGGGACATCGTCACAATCGTAGGCCACGGGTTCCGGACAATCGATGACCGGCGGGGTCTGGTCGACGTGCTTGTAGATATGCTGGCACGTCGCGGTGTTGCCGCAGTTGTCTCTGGCTTCCCAGGTGGTCACGCTGATGAAAGACTGCGGACAGTCACCGGGGATGACGTAACCATCGATAATGGTCACCTCGACGTCCGAGTCGCAATCGTCAAGCGCTTGGGGCGGCGGGAGGGTCCCCACCGCGCCGCATTCGCGGTACATGGTATCCGCGGGGCAGTCCACGAAGTACGGATCGCCGGTATCGACGACATCGATGACATCGGTACACGTGTCCGCGGCCCCGCACTCATCGGTGGCGATCCAGGTAATCTTCACGGTGAAACGGTTCTCGCAGTCGCCGGGGATGGTATCAAACACGGGCGGCGACAGGACGACCGACGCCGGGTCCTCGTCGTCGATCTGCGGCGGTAACGGGTCGATCAGCGGGAGATCATCGCTGCACTCCACGCGGCTCGAACCCTGGCAGGTCAGGACCGGCGGCTGGTTGACTTCATAGGTCACCCGGAAGGTGCCGCCGCAGGTGTCGCACTCGGTGCGGCACTCGATGGTGACCGAGATCTGCTCGGAGCCGGTCGGCTCATAGACCCAGTAGCCGTTGCGCAATTCACCGAGCCCGTCGATGATCTCGCAGACGGCGCCGGCGGTCGCGGAGACCGGCAGCGAGTCGATCTCGATCTCGCACAACACGATCGTCGTGTCGTTCGGAATATCGCAGACCGGCGGGACCGGGTTCGGGAACGTGAAATTGATATCGATCCAGCAGGAGTCCCGACACTCGTCGTAGCAAACGACGCGGGCGGACACCGACTGTCCGGGCACCGGAGAGATGATTTGCCACGAGTGGTCGATCAGCTCGCCGTCACCGTAGACCACGCAATCGGCCAGATTGTCATCAGCGTCGCTGGTCTCAAACGTGACGATATGGACCGGCGGCACGCAGAGCGGCGATCCCGTTGAACTGGTGGCATTGCAGACCGGCGCGTCGTTCATGTCGAACGTCACCGTGAACGATCCCTCGCAGGTCTGGCCGCAGGTATCGGTGCATTGGACGGTCACGCCGACGGTTTCGTTGCCCGACGGCGTGTAGCACCATTCACCGTCGATGATGGCTCCCGGGCCGCTAATCAGCGTCGGATCACCCGTCCGGGCGCCGGTTACGTCAAGACAGCCGACCGGGAGGCAGACTTGTTCCGGCACGCACTGGAAGATCGTAAGATCGTCGGGAACTTGGCAGATCGGCGGGTCGCCTTTGCAGATGCCGATCGCGTAGCGATCGAACGGGGCTCCCGTCGGGTCGGCCACCGTCGTCCGGCCGTCGGAGGCGGTGGCGTAGAAC
>DATKYL010000429.1:0-5581 GCA_035528515.1 Acidobacteriota bacterium
GTCGATTACTTCATGAGCAGCTTCGGGCTGGTCCTGGTGTCGTTCTCGGAGGCGAGCATCATCGGCTATCTGTTCGGCTCCGGCAAGATGCGCCAGTACATCAACGGGCTTTCGGAGTTCAGGATTGGGGCGTGGTGGGACTTCATCATCAAGGTCCTCACTCCGATCGTCCTTTTGTACCTCATTATTGCGGAACTGGTCAGCCGCTGGCAGACGCCCTACGATCCTGCCATCGGACGCAGTGCGGAGTTTATCGCGGGCTGGATGCTTCTCATTCTGATCCCGATCGCGTCAGTGTTCTTCGCCAAAGTGAGTAGGGCCAAGGAGAAGGCGGCATGAATCCTTCAGCCATTGCGATGCTGATCATCAGCCTGGCGATCTTCATCGGAGGCATCGCCTATTGCATCTCGCGGGTCGGGAAGAGCAACCCGCCGGAATCCGAGTAGGAGCGGCGGGGACCACCGCCTGGGCGGCGAATCGGGTTCCGGGGCCGCCGTGTCAGGAATCGGGCCCCAACCGGCCGAGACTCAGACCCGTATCAACGGCGGACACATCGCCGTTCCAGACCGCAGGAAGAGGGGACTTACATGACCACCAAGATTAGGATGACGATCAAGTACTGCGGTGAGTGAGACTACCTCCCTAAAGCCGCCGGTCTGGCGGCCGTGATCAAGAGCAAGCGCGGCATCAATCCCGAACTGATTGAAGGACACGGCGGCGTTTTCGAGATCCGGGTCAACGGCAAACTCGTATTCTCCAAGCTCTCAGCGGGACGATTCCCGGAGCCTGAGGAGATCCTGGACGCAATCCCGGCGTGACGCCGTCTCGTGTTTTCCCTATCTTGCGGCCGCAGAAATGCGGCCGTTTGCATTGGGGATAGGCCACCGAAGAGACTTCGCACGTGACGGAGACAGCAACACCGGATATCGTCGACGACGGGTACGCCCGTTGCGAACGTATTGCCGCGCACGACAAGCCGCACCTGTTTACGGCCTCCCGCCAGTTCGCCTACGCTGAAACACGACGGGCATTCGCGTCGACGTACGCCTCGATGCGGCTGGTCGACGATTTTGTCGACAACATTCCCCATCGCCGTTCCCTGGCGCCGGAGGCCCGGCTGGCAGCGGATCACCACATCGCGGACTGGCTGCGCCTGGTGCGGCAGGCGCACGAGGGAAAGCCCGCCGACAGCTCGATCTGGCACGCTCTGGCCGACACTTTCGCGCGGTTCGACCTGCCGCTTGAGCCCTGGCAGAACTTGGCGGCGGCGATGAGGAGTGACTTGGCCACGCCTTTCTTCCGCGACTGGGATCATCTGCGTCGCTATATGGAAGGGGCGTCGGTGGCACCGGCCGTCGTATTCATGCACCTCGTCCTGATGCGGCCGGAGGGGCCGGAGGGTCGTTTCGTCGCCCCGTGGCCATATGAGGAAGTGCATGCCGCCACGGCCGATCTGGCCATTTTTTGTTACTGGGTCCACATCTTGCGCGATGTCGCGGTCGACCTGACACTGGGGCAGGACGGCCTCATCTATCTCCCCCTCGCCGATCTTCAAGCATTCGACCTGGCACCGTCCGACCTCTACGCCATGACTGAGGCGGGGGAAGCCTCCACCGTGTACCGGCGTCTGGCCGGGTTTTTGGCCGAACGCGCCCACGCTCACCTCGCAATCGGACAACAGCACCTGGCGCGTGTCCTCCAGATCGCCCCAGCAGGCAACACCACCGCCCTCGAGCGACTGGTAAACACCTATGTTGATGTCTTACGGGGGCTTAGCGAGGTCGAGTTTGATGTGTTTCGGCCCCGCAATGCACCCACCCCACCCGTTGACTGACAAGCGACACAGTTCGGGCACTTTTTCTCCGTGGACCTTCGGCCGCTGATTCCCGTATCTTAGAGTAAGTACCGCGGCAGCGCCCTGGGTGCCTTCGCGCCCGACATGCACCGACCGTCCGGGGGCACCGGTGGTGGCCGTGTCAGCGGGCTTCTCGAAGAGGAGAAGTGGTGTGCCGTCCCGCACGATAACCACATCATCGGGAATCGCCGAGTCTGCCTTGTGGGAGGGTCTACGGCGTTGCGGCCTGACGTCCCGTCGGGCGCTGGCGGAATTCCTCAAGATCCTGAAGCGGCTTTCGCGCTGTGAGGCGGTCGGGATCAGGCTGCTCAACGACGACGGCAATCTTCCTTACGATGCCACGATCGGTTTTCCGGAACGATACCATTCACCTGAGCGCACCCCCTCGCTGCACGGGGAAAGCTGTCTTTGCCTGCGTCTTCTGACGGGAACTATCAGGCAGGGCATCGCGGGCCTGACGCCGGGCGGGTCGTTTGTGGCCGGCACAGCCGATGAACTCCAGCATGTCGCTGAGCCGCTGGGTGTGCCGGTGCACCTCTCCGACCCTGAAGCCGGTTTCCAGACCGTGATCCTGACGGCGTTGCGCCACGATGAGGTTCCTCTCGGATTGATTCATTGCGCCGATACCCGACCGTATCGTCTGACCCCGGATGCCGTCGCATCGCTGGAGGAGACGGCGGGTGAGATCGGGCGTGCGATGATGATGGATGCGATTTGGCCGCCTGAACCATGGGTGGAACGCGCGCCGGAGGTCTCGCCGCGTGCCGTCTGCCCGCTCTGCCGACGCTGGCGGGACGCGACGGGGGTCTGGTACAGCGAACGGAGGCGCCGACCGCGGGTCATGCATTTCACCGTGCGGCGCGCGCGCCGGACGATCTGCCCGAGTTGCCTTCCCTTCCACAACACCGAGTGACGTCGCCGTCGACCCCCGACCACGCAAGCACACCGTGCACATCCGGTGTGCTTTTTTGTTGACGATCTCGGCAAAGGCTGTGTCATTGGTTCCGGTGTTGGGACTCTTCGGCAAACAAAGGAGTGTCGATGAAGAGACAAATGACATGGGTCGCAGCCGCCGTTCTGTTGGCGGCGTGGGCCTCGACAGCCGGTGCAACCGGCTGGGGAATCGGCGGCTTCGGCGGGATCAGCATCCCGATCGTGCAGGACGACGCCGAACAGGGAACCATCTACGGGGCGCAACTGCGGCTATCGGTCGGCGGGCTACTCGGCATCGAGCCGAACGTCATGTACTTCCGCAACGGGGACTGGGAGCTTGACGCCGTGCCCGGAGAGGTTTACGACGGCTCCAAGTTCTACGCCATCGGGGTGAACGTGATCCTCGGCAGTGCCGGACCGCCGACGGGTTTCCGCATGTTCGGTCTGGCGGGCGGCAAGTACTACAACGAGGACAACGACTATCGCGACTTCTCCAGTAGCAAGCTCGGCTGGAACGCGGGGGTCGGCCTCGAAATCGGTCTGGGAACGGTCGGGGTGGAAGCGCGGGCCGAGGGCAACATCATGCCGCTGGACGGCGGCGGTTCGCGCAAATGGGTGCACTT
Source organism: Acidobacteriota bacterium (assembly GCA_035528515.1). Lineage (GTDB taxonomy): Bacteria > Zixibacteria > MSB-5A5 > WJJR01 > WJJR01 > DATKYL01. The sequence continues at coordinate 3,412 of DATKYL010000429.1, forward strand.
ACGCGCCGGTCTGAACTACTACTTCGGTATCAGGTAAGGGGGAGACGAGAAAATGAGAATGACGACAATCCGGCGCCCCCTGACGGCACTCGTCGCTGTGGCGGCGCTACTCGTGGCCGGGTGCATCCTGTCCGGCCAGTTTGTTATTGTCATCCCCTTTGCGGATGACATCGAAGCCACGGACAGCAACGTCGGCTCGCTGGAGATCAATCTCGCGAATGTCAGCAAGACCTGGGAAGAACACGCCGACGATATCCAGAACATCGTCGACCTGAAGTTCGAGTGTAAGGTCACGAACAATCATGGTGATTCAACCGCTGCCGGCGAGGTCTGGATCTCGCCGACGAGCGTCGGGAGTAACCCCGACGCAGACGATGTCAGAAGCCATGAGGGAGCGGTCCTCTTCCTCTCCGGTTTCGAGCTTGCGCCCGGCGCCGACATCTCGATCACGTTCAAGAAATCGGCCGATTACATCACCAATCTCGAATCGGTCCTGGACATCATTGAAGGGGGCGTGTTTCACGTCTACGGCATTGCCAACAACCGTGAGTTCAACATCACTATCTCTGGTATCGGAGACCGGCTCCACGGCCGGATCATGGTGACGTTCTCCGCGGGTTAAGAGCAAGAATCCAAATGAATAACGCCCTCCGGGGATTCCCGGGGGGCGTTTGCTATTCCGCGCGAACGTTGCGGCTAAGACGAGGTGCCGGCCGCCGCCACGCGCCCCACGGCCCGCAGGAAGTCGGCGGACTTGAATGGTTTCTTGAGAATCTCTTCGACCCCGATCTCGTTGGCGCTGCCGCGTGAGTGATCGGAGAGGTACCCGGTGATCAGGATGATCCGGGTGTCGGGGTAATCCTGCCGCAGCTGCAGGCTTAGCGCCAGCCCGTCCATGCCCGGCATGCGGATATCGGTGACGACCAGATCCGCCGGCTCTTCTCTCATCAGTTCAAGAGCCCGGAGCGCGCTTTCGGCCGTGCGCACCCGGTAGCCGTCGTCGGCGAGAACCTGATCGAGAAGCGTCAGGATCAGTTCCTCATCGTCGACGACGAGAACCTTGAACGCCTTCGCAGTCGGCGGTTGTTCTGGTTTGGTCGCACCTGTCATCGATATTCCTGCCCCTCATTTCATGGATCGGCGAGGAGCCATGCATATTTGAGTCGATCTCGTCGGTGAATATAATCAGCAGGTCATGCTGCTGGTTGCCGATCGCGGCGGCCTCTGACAACGGCGGCAGAAAAACGTCCCTCGGCCTCCGAGGGTGATGCGCTGTATCGACTTACCGCACCGGTGGCAGGATTGCCCGGAACGCCCATAAACGGCCAGCCTCGGGGCGAAGCCGCCCCCACGCCCGCTCAGATCGGAAAAGGTGTCGAATGTGGTGCCGCGGGCGGCAATCGCCGCGCGCAGGATGCCGTCAATCGCCCCACGGAGACGATGGACCCGCTGGCGGGACAAGGACGAAGAGATGGCGGCCGGATGGATGCACGCCAGATGCAGTGACTCATCGACATAGATGTTCCCGAGGCCGGCGATACGAGTCTGATCCAGGAGGAGCGATTTGACTGACCGTCGGGAGCAGGAAACGATCTCCCGAAGGATGGCATCGGTCAGGTCGGTTGCCTCGGGCCCCAACCGAGAGAGAGGTGGCTGCGCCAAGGGCGGCCCCTGATTCCACCACATGATGCGGGCGAACTGGCGGGTGTCGACCAGGACGAGCTGCCGGGGACCAGGAAGTCGTCCGCCCGAGAGCGCGAGAATGAGGCGATCGTGCGATCCCCAGCGCACCTGGGGCTCTGCCAAACGCAGCCGCCCGGTCATGCGCAGGTGCAGGACCAGGTGACGATCCCCGGTCAGAGCAAAGATGAGATACTTGCCCCGGCGGGACACGCCACGGATCACGCGGCCGCGCACGTCCGCGCGCCAGCGGGGCGGGCAGACCGCCGCGACGCGACGCGAGGCGTAGACGATGCGCCCGATACGGGCGCCCACAACGGTGGCCCGCAAGCACCGGGCGACCGTTTCAACCTCGGGCAATTCGGGCATACGATGACCGCAGGGAATGATCCGGCAATGACGGAAGAATGCGCACGGTCAGGCGAGCCTCTCCCCGCTGTCCGGATCGAAGACAACCACCTGATCCAGAGTCACGTGAACTGCAACTGAA
>DATKYL010000430.1:0-11472 GCA_035528515.1 Acidobacteriota bacterium
CAAGACTCCTTCAGTATCACCCTGATTACGCATTTGTCGCTTTTCCTCCCGGATATAACAACTACCCGATCGGACTTGCCTCCGTTGGCAACCGCATCTGGGCCGCCGTAAGCTATTTCGACTGCGACCCCGACAGCGGCCTCTATGTGGCTGACTCTGTGTTCATCTTAGACACGAATGGCGTCAGGCATGGTGCCTTTACGATCCCGGACCGGCCGAATGTAAACGCTCTCGCCGAGGGCGACGGAGTCGTGTGGGCCCTCTATAACAATCGGAACAGCATCGGCACGATCGACCCCGCCGCCGGCGTCGTGCGGCACCAATTCGCCCTGCACGGCAGATTTGGCTCTCCTCAAGGCATCGTCTGGGCATTGGATCGGTTGTGGATTACCGGCCTGTTCCCCGATTCCATCTATGGCATCCGCACCGACCTCTCGATCGATTCCGGGTTCGCCGTCGTTGACTGGTCAATCGAGTTCCCGTGGGACTGCGCCGACGGGAGTGGACTCTTGGCCTGGGACGGTACACACTTCTATGTTCTTGACGGCCCCTGCTTGGAAAGAGTGGACCTCACCGGCGCCTCGGTTGAGCATCATATCTTCCCATTCGCCGATTCCTGGCCACAGGGCCGACAGGCATGCCACATCGCCTGGGATGGCACGACCATGTGGGCGTTTCACCGGGACTCTCCGCGGCCCTACGCCCTATCCCGCATTCGACTGCCCTGACGGGGGCAATGATGATGATTGAGGAACGCAAACACATTATCGCAAACGCGATTCGAGTCGTTTCGGCGGTGCTCACATTGATCCTATGTGCCGCCTGCTCCGAGCGCCGCGCGACCGGGCCGGGGGAGCCGACCGTTTCGACGAAGCTGCCGGCGATGGAACTGGTCGATGACATCGTTGAGCGGACGACGGGACCGATATCGGCCGAGAGCGAACTGGACTGCGGGCCGAATGAGTTTGCCGTTGCGATCCCCGACTCGATCCTCGACCTCCTCGATCGTATCGATGACCTGCGGATCAGTTACGCGCACTCGTGCTGGGATCGCCTTCTGCTTGAAGTATACGATTATGAACTCGAAACGTGGCGGCGTCTCACACAGCCTGATCCAACGGACTTCTGTCACGGGTATGCGTACGCTCCGTCGCAACTCCTGTCTGCTCTTAGCGACGATCCGGAGATCTCATTCCTGGGTCCGGAACGGGTGGTCCGCCTGCGAGGGAACACCCGGCGCGTCGATGTTGAGGTCTTTCAGTACATCGCAGTGTATGCATGGAGCAGGGTGTTGGATCATGCCGCAGAGATCCGGCCGGCGACGATGGCCTGTATCGGCGATCAGGTCTGGCTGGTGCTGACGCGTTTCTTCTGCGACGACGAGCGGTTCGGTGATTACGATTCGATCATCGTCATAGACTCTACCGGTCGCCGCGTGTCGGCGTTCGAGCCGGATGTCGACCGCGTGTTCAGTCTGGTGCAGGGTGACGGTGTTGTCTGGGCGCTGACCGCTTCTCCTTACGCGATCAGTACGATCGACGCGTCCGGATCGACCGCGCATCAGTTCGATATCCCCAGCGAACTCCGTGATTCCCGTGCGTGCCTCGTTTGGGCATGGGATCTCCTCTGGATCACGGATCAGCGCACCCAGAAGCTGCACGCCATCGAACTGGGACCGTCGATCGACTCCGGATATCTCGTCTCGGACTGGGGTATATCCCTGAGAATGAACGTAGGCTATTCAACGGCGATCGCCTGGGACGGCACATCCTTTCTCATGAGAAATGGTGACCGGCTCACGAGGCGAAACACCACATCGCAGACCGTCGGGGAATGGCATCTTCCCGTCGACAGCTATTGGGGATCTATGCTCGGCGTGGAACACAGCGAAGTCGCCTGGGACGGGGAGGCGTTGTGGATGCTTCATTACGGGCCGCGCTATAGGCCTGGGGCTGCGATGCTCCTGTCCCGTTTCCGCCTGCCCGTATATTGAGGGGAGAACGATGCGTCAACGATCAATCAACCTGACCTGGCTGACAGCGATCGTGCTGACGGCACTGATGCTTGCCGGTTGCAGCAAGGAGAGATCATCCGGGCCAACGGATGATCCGCCGCCGACGCCCCCGGCGCCGTTGATCACCGAAAGCCCGATCGCGGCGATCTCCGATACGCTGTACGGGGAGACCCCGAAAGGGGGAGATTACCCGTATGAGTACACCGTTCACATTCCGTCAGCCGTCCTCACTGAGATCGGGCCGATCGACGATATCCTCGTACATATCGACGGAGGTGAAATCTCCGTTCTCGACATCACTCGATCGGAGTGGACGCCGCTCGTATATGTTCCGTCACCCTTTACCGGTGCTGTCCGATCCTCGGCGTGTTGCACGTGGCTGCTGTCCGAATCGGGCATGGCGGTGGAAGACGTGCTGGACGACGAGAACGGCACAATCCTCCTCAGTACCTCCGGAATAGAGCCGCCGTCAATCCAACTGCTCCGGTATCGAGAGGACTACCGTCCGACGGCGTTGGGCTCGACCCGCACCTGCGAACCACGCGCCCTCGCGGTCATCGACGGGAATATCTGGGTCTCGGTGCGCGACTACTATCAGATGATGGTTTGGGACTGGGGGTATCGGTGGAAGTGGTTTTCAACCGATTCACTTCATGCATTCAACGTGGCGGGCGAACGGATCCCGGTGACATTACCCCGGATCACGCCGGTTCACGCGATGACGCAGTGTGAGGGCAGTGTCTGGACGCTGACCGAGCCATATCCGACGATCGTGCAGACCGATGTGTTCGGGCAGCCCAGCGGGTCGTTCGTCATCGAGCGCGAGGGCATGGGAGACGACTGGGAGGTCCGGATCGCCCCGTCGACGCTGTTCTGGGCCGATCAGCGTCTGTGGGTCCTGGAGTGGCGGAGAACACCGGAGTGGAGCGCCACCCTGCTCGGCATTGTGCCTGATGCATCACTGAGCAGCGGTCGCGCCGTCATCGACACCGAACTCCGCCTGCCGCCCGAGGTCAACCGTCCGACCGCCGTCGTCAAAGACGGCCCGTTCTACTACGTTCACAACTACAACTCGGACGAGGATGTCTACGAGATCGCCAGGGTGGATGAAGAGGGCCGCCTGCGGGACGTGTACCGGCCCGGGGTCGCTTCGGCGGGCATCATGGCGTGGGACGGTGAGGCCGTGTGGTTGATTCACACCGTGCCGATCGCCACCCGGAACCCGACACTGCGTCTCTCGCGGTTCTACATACCGTGAGCCGAGGCAGGGGAGAGGCGTCATGAAATGCAGGAGCCGGACAATGCACAGGCAGGCGCTTTGCGCCGCCACGCTGGCACTCATCGCGTTGACGGCGCTTGCCTGCTCCGAGCGGCGCTCAACCGGGCCGGAGGAGCAGCCGCAACCGGTCGTTTCCACAAAGTTGCCTGCGATGGACATCACTGAAAACCCGATAGTGGCCCAATCCGGCGTGCTGAAGGCATGGCCGCGCGAGAGCGCACGTTTCGAGAGCGAGTTCGAAATCAAGATCGCCGAATCATTCCTCGACCGGGCCGAACGTATTGACGAGATCGTCTTCCAGTACGACGGTCTCTACGACGCGGAGATCTGGCTGTATGACGTAGCCAAGTCCGTGTGGCGGCAACTGGAGCCAGTCCCGTTCTGGGGCGGGTACCCGTTCATACGGTTCCTCTCCGAATTGGGATCGCCACCCGGAGACTTCCTGCTCGACGAGGGCGGGGTCATGCGCATCGGCGGCAACGGCATCGATTCTCTCTGGGTCGAACTCCTGCGCTACCACGACGACTACCAGGCGGTGCCGCTGCCGGAGCGGGATCGTGTCGGCTGCTTGACCCACTGCATGGCGGAGATCGTGTGGGCGGAGGGAGCGCTGTGGATTGTTCCGACGCCCTCGCATTACGCGATCCACCAGAGGTACCCCTGTGAGACCATTCACCTGCTCGACTCGGCCGGAGAGCTGGTGGTGTCCTCCGACCTCGACGACGGCGTCCCACGGGCAATAACATCCCATGCCGGTTCTGTCTGGACACTGACGCGACCCGGGTTGCGCTGGTTCGAGATGTCGACGCTTGACACCGCAGGCGTCATGACACCGCAGTTCAGATACGAGCATTGGCCGCCCTCCAACCGTCACCCTCTGGAGCGGGAGGACGACCTCCTGGCGGCAGGATTCGATCGGCTCTGGCTGCACTTTCATTGGTCAGACACTCTCTTCGGCATCCCGATTCCGCGGAACCCGGTTGAAGGGTACGTGCACCCCGACTGGCATTTCCTCTGCAGAGAACTCGATCCCCGGACCGTAATCACCGGCCTCACCTGCGACGGCTCATACTTCTACGTCCAGGGGAAAATCAACCGGGAGCCGTACATAACCATCACCAAGGTCAATCTGTCCGGGCAAAATGTAGCCGTCTATCCGGTACCGGTGGCGGCCACCGGAGCCATGGCCTGGGACGGCGAGGCGATGTGGCTGGTACACAACGGCCCCCGCGGTACTGAGTCGCAGGGATTGATGGCGTCACGGTTTCATCTACCCCTTTAGGGAGAAGATGATGAGGACACGAACGCTGTGCGCAGTCGTCCTGATTGTCGTCGGGCTGTCGTTGTCGCTCCTCGTCGCCTGCTCCGAGCGGCGGTCAACTGGGCCGGAGCAGCAGCCGGCGATCCCTGCTGCAACCACGAAGCTCCCCGCCCTGAGCGTCTACGACAATCCGATTATCGCGCTCTCCGACACGATCTGGGGTGGCCGCGAAACAAGTGACCTGTTTGAAATCGGCTACGGGATCAACCTGCAGCAGCCCGATGACCCTGCGTTCGATCGGGTGTCGGACATCGTCCTCGGCTACTGGAGTGCATTTCTCTGCGCGAGTCTGCACCTGTCCGATCCGCGGTCTCCAAACTGGGTGCAGATTGACGCTCCCTGGGACAACCAACCATGCTCCCCATTGCGGGAGAGAGATTTGAGATCGGTGTGGCACCTCTCGGAAGCGGCGATCAGTCTTGATGAGATCATGCAGTACGGCGGCGGGCGGCTCCATCTTGGCGGGAGTGGATTCGAACGCGTCAACGCCCAATTGGTCCGCTACCATGACGACTACCGCTGCATTCGTCTCGGTCGCAACTTGCCCGGTTACGAGCCATGGATTGAAGTCGGTGCCCTGACGTGGGGGGGCGGTAAGATCTGGGTCGCCGTCCACTGCAAAAAGGTCGAAGCCGGCGTACGCCACACTGCGGATTCCATCTGGGCTTTCGACAGCATTGGTACGCGGGTCGTGGCGTTCGGGCATGACACGGGCGAGGTCTGGGGCCTGGAGTACCGTGACGGAGAATTGTGGACGCTGGGAACCGGAATCCCGTCTCTTGTCGTATTCGATGAGGATGGGATACCGACTCGCTCGCTACCGTGCCGCCTCTACCCGGGTGATATGACACTTGCGATGGATCGGCTTTGGATTCCCGGTGGACCCGAGAGGGTCCTCCACGGATTCGTGCTCGACTCGGCGTTCTGGGAAGGAGAGCCCCGGAGCGACTGGACGTTCACACTACCCGAGGAGATGGATTATCGGTACTGCTACAATTGGCTGGGACAGTACTACTACAATTGTGCAGGTGTCGCCTGGGACGGGTCCTATTTCTACCTCGGCACGCCTTCGTCGGTGGCCAAAGTGAACCTCTCCAGTCAACTGGTCGCGGAGTACGAGCTTCCGGTGACCAAGCCCTGGATGCTCGCGTGGGACGGTGAGGCGGTCTGGGTCGTGCACAATGGACCGCCCGGAACAGAATCGGCGACGCTATGGCTGTCGCGGTTCTATCTGCCCTGAGAGGCATATCACGACGCGGGCATACACCATCCTGATGCTGGCATTGTCGCTGACCGCCTGTGTCGATCAGCGCGCGACCGGGCCGGGTGAGGCCCCTGAGCCAACCACGCTGGCGGCAATGGATATCAAGCACAGCCCCCTGGCGGCAATTTCGGATACGCTGTGGGGTGTTCCTGTTGCAGACTCTGATTTCAAAACGGAGTACATGATCGAGTTGACCGACTCGGCGGCGGAGCGGTTCGGGGGACGGATCGACGATGTGATTATCCGTTACCAATACGAGACCTGCAGCCTTGAAGTCCGCATCTTCGACCACACACAGCGTGATTGGCTGACCCTCGAGCGATTCCCGGGTTGGTACAACATGTGGGGCTGTGTGCCCCCGGGCCGCGAGGGACGATGGACTCTGTCGCAATTCGTTCCCCAGCCACAGCAGCGATTCTTCGATGAGCTTCGCATCCTCAGGCTTGCCGGGAACGGATATGCGACACCGATGGCCCGTCTGGTGCGATACCGCCTTGATTACGAGCCTATCGTTCTGTCCGACAGTTACTTCTCCGTTGTGAGGGGGATTACGGCAACCGATGAAGGTGTCGCGCTCTCGCTGATTAAAATACACCTCACCGACGGCGAGACATCCTCGGAGCCGTCCATCCAGTGGTATGACCCGGTCGGCAATCTGCTGATGTCCGTACCCGGCTACTTCCAGTCGATGGTGTGGGCCGAGGGAAGACTCTGGGTCATCGATCACCACCGCACTGTCGTCGGAACTGTCGACAGCACCGGCGCCTTTCAAGAACAGTTCACGCTCCCGGAAGTCAAAATCTACCCCGGATTCAACCGATTCTGTATGGAGATGACGTATGGCATGGACCGCCTGTGGTTTCTCCTCGAAGGTGATTCAAACCTCCACGGCGCTCTCCTCGGCCCCTCGGTCGACTCCGGATTCGCTGTCGTTGATTGGAAGTTCCCCCTGAGAACCGCGGCCGCCGGTGCGCAAGGGATCGCCTGGGACGGCACATACTTCAATGTCCTCGCCGACTACCCGGATTGGCGGGTCCACAAGGTCAACCTGTCGAGCGAACTGGTCGCATCGTACCAGTTGCACGTGAGGCCTCATGGCCCGATTGCCTCTGACGGCGAAGCGTTGTGGATTCCACACACCGGATCGCCGGAAATGGGTGAGCATGTGACGTATCTCTCGCGCTTCCGCCTGCCTTGAATCGTTTCTCCCCAGCCTGCGGCGAATCGAGCGAAAATCATCCCTGCCCGGGACCGTATCCTGTTATCTTTGTTCTCCAGCAACGTCTCCCGACCGGCGCGGGCCGGCCGGGATCGTGTCGGAATCGCAGGTATACGTGATTACTCAGGAAAGGGGTTGGCGATGCTGCAACGGGTGAATCCGCTCTGGAGAGTGGCGGTGGTCGTGGGAGTGATGCTCGTACTGGGTCTGGCCGGAACCGCCGTCGCTGAGGAGGAAGAATTGAAGTGGGATGAGACCTTCGACGGTCATGAGATGTGGATGACCGACCTGCCGGCGGCGATCAAACTCGCCGCGCAGGAAGGCAAACCACTCCTGATCGACATCTACAGCCGCCTCTGAGGGGACTGCCGGACTCAGGCTGAGTCCACTTGGACAAGTATTCGTTTCAAGGAATGGGCGACCGACAAGTTCGTTCTCGCCAAGGTCCACACCCTCGACAACGAGGGGATTCGCGAAAAGTACCACGTGGCCGGGCTGCCGACTGTGATTCTGGCGCGCTCGAGCGGGACCGAGGTCGATCGAATACTCGGATTCATGGGGCCGCGGGAATTCATCAAGACGATCAACGAGTATCAGGAGGGAATCGGGACGCTCACCGCGCTGGTCGCCGAAGAGAGTGAACCGGACAAACGCGCCAACCCGGAATTCCTGCTACGGCTCGGCGAGAAACTGTACGCCCACAGCCGGTTCGAGGACGCCGATCAGCGTTTTCAGGCGATCGAGATGCTCGATCCGAAGAACGTTACCGGTTTCGCCGATGACGCGCTGTACAAACGTGTCCTCGTCTCGCGTAAGAAGGAACTCTGGGACGACGGTCTCGCGATCTGCCTCAAACTGGCCGAGAGATTCCCCGAAAGTGAGTTGATCGACGATGCCGCCGCGTATGTCGCCTTTTTCCACGAGCAGGCGGGGCGGATCGACGAGGCAATCGCCGCCTGCAAAGACTACCTCGACAAATGGCCCAAGGGCGACGACGCCGAGTGGGCCGCCAGACAGATCAAGGAACTCGAAGCGAACAGGAACAAGAAAAAGGGCGGCTGAGCCCCTGACGCGATAGGCATGAAAGATCCCCCGCCCGCCGTCGTGGGCGGGGGGTCTCTCTTCCTAAGCATCCCGGGACGCCAATCGACCCCTGTTTCTCATGACTACGATGAGACGCACCCCCGGTAGGGGCGAGGTCCCCTCGCCGTCGGCGTCTCCGACCGCTATCGCTCCCCGCCCCTCCCATGGTCATCCCAACCCGGTCCGCCCAAAAACGGTGCGCGGGAGGGTCATCACAGACCCTACAAGTACCCGCTCATGGAATAGGGGTAACCTATTGGCAGGACGTATCTTCGAGGCCTTCGAATAATCCCGTTCTCAACTCTGGCACGCCCCTTGCCACGAGGATACTCGGAAGATAGAGGACTCAGGAGGAAACAATGAGAATACGCGCTTATGGATGGGCTCTGGGACTGGCAGTGGCCGGTCTGTTTCTGGTGGGTTGCGGCGACGATGACTGTGTCCGACCCCACGACGACATGGCACCGGCGATCCCGCAGTATGTCTACTCGATCACCGCCGATCAGATGATCATCCTCCGCTGGACTGGGTCGAGCGAACCGGATCTCGCAGGGTACAAGATCCTGCGTTCCGAGCCGAATGATGAGTACTTCGCCGTTCTCGATGTGATCTATGTCGACGACTATCTCAACAGCCCGGATGAACTCATCACCGAATGGGAGTATGTCGACGCACCGGTGGACAACGGCGTTTACTGGGAATACGCCGTCCTCGCCTTCGACTATGACGGCAACGAGAGCGAAGCGTCCGACATCTACGGCCGTGTCATCGACATCGCACGGCCGGAGGGGTTCAACGTCCGCATCGACTCCGGCGAATTGCTGAACGCCTTCGACTTCTCCGAGGAGCGCAAGGTGAGCGGCAGCAGCATCGACGCCGACATCGCGGTGGTCTATGATATGCCGCTCGACGCTCTCTTCGTGGAGGCGGCCAATCCCAACTATGTCGAGATACAGGATTTCGGCTTCACCGACGGGCTCGACGATCTCGATTATGCACCCGCGGACGGCTGGTCGGGTGTCGGCTGGGCCGAGCTGATCGAGGGCCACAGCTACGTCGTGCGCAGGTTCGGTGAGAGTGGCCCCAACTACGGCAAGTTCCGTGTGATCGACATGGGTTCCCGTTGGATCCGGATTGACTGGGCCTACCAGACCGTTCCCGGCGAGCGGCAGTACAAACGGGTCGTCACGCGCAGCACCACGACTCTCAACGAGGAACAGCGCCGTTACCCGAAATCCGCCGCGCAGGGGAGCGAGTGATGAGAACACCGGCGTCGATGCCCGGATCGTAGCACCGAAAGACCGAGTGCAAAAGGGGGATGGGGATATGAAAACGACACGACAATGGATGACGGCGGCAGCGGCCCTGGCGGCCGCGCTCCTGATTGCGGGCAGCGCGCGTGCTGATCTGCAGATCGACGCCCGGATTCAGATTCGGCCGCGACCGACAAAAGACCTGCAAGTGGCGATCTGGCCCGACCGCGGCGAAGGTGCCGATTACCGACCGGGCGATGATATCGCCATGTACGTCGAAGCCAACCGCGACTGCTTCCTGATTCTGTACAACATCGACACACAGGGCCGGTTGAACATTCTGTTCCCGTACGATCCGTGGACCGACAACTTCGTTCGCGGCGGCGAGGTGATCCGGTTCCCGCGCCCACAGGAAGCCCAGGACTGGATGGTCGAGGGCCCGCCGGGGGTCGAGTATGTCCAGGCGATTGCTTCGACGTTCCCGATCACGCCGCCCGACTGGCCGGTTTACTTGCGGTCGGTCAACGGACGCGACGCGGTCTCGTACGATCGCGATCTGAACGACTTCTGGTCGTATGATGATCGCCTATCCTATATCCGTGTGGTCAACCGCAAGATCACCCGGCGCCACTGGGAGAGGTGCGCGACCGACCTGGCCACGTTCCAGGTGCGCCCGCCGCACTGGTGGCTGCGCTACCAGCCCACCGATCCGTGGCCCGATGAGTTCTACGGCGAAATCTTCATCGGCTGGCCGGTCGGCGGGGCGATCTTTGTCGACGGCGTCTTCATCGGTCACGCGCCGATCCACGTCCCGCGGCACCGCTGGGGACGGCACGTGGTCACCTGCTATGTCGGCAACCGGCTGGTACAGCGGCACAAGATCGATCTCTGGCCCAAAGTGAAATACCGCTATCATCAACCCGTCTATCGTAATGTCGATGTCTTCGCGCAGGGCCACGTCAAGCTCGGCAAACCGGGCCATCCGACCGACGACCGACCTGATCCACCGGTGAAGCGGAGAGTCGGGAAGGTCCGCACCGAGAACGTCAGCTCCCGCGGCTCCAACCGGGCCGAGAGTGTGCGCAACACCGCTGCCCGCACCACCGACCGTTCGAACGCCACCAGGCTGACGGGGCGGATTTCACAGCGCACCGGGACAGCTCAGGCCGGCACGGCGAAAGTCGAGAAAGCCAACCGGCATGAGAAGGTGAAGAGGACGAAGGACAACACTCCGGTTACGGTCGCAAAGGCGGCCGGGACCGGAGCCGAGCGGGGAACAGGACCGCGACGGTAGGGATGATCTTGAAGTTTGTGGGTTGACCTGCCTGTGCCGACGTATAGATTAGGGAATGAGGGTTCAGTGTGTTTGACAGGATGTGTGCTATGAAGCGGCTGATCTGGTGTTTGGGAATCGTCATCGTCTTCGGCTGGTCTGCCTCCGCCGCCGCAATCTCGGCGAAGGGGAGCGACGAGAAGAAGAAGGACGAGAAGGTCGAGAAGCAAAAAGAAGCCAAGCCCGCCGAAGCGCCGGCCGCGGTTCCGACCACCCCGCGTCGCCAGTCGCAGGAAAAGCTGTTGAATAACCTTAAACAGCAGGTGCGGGAATCGCAGAAGGACGACAACAGGAAATTCGACAACTACATCGATAACAACAAAGACGGCGTCGACGATCGTGTCTCGGGCGGCCAACGGCCGGCCAAAACACCGACCGCCCAGCCCGCGCCGCGGTCCACCAAGAGTGCTGAAACCGGCACCGTCCGGCGCGCCGCTCCCGACACCACCCGCACCACCAGAACCCAACGCAAACCGCCGCGCTGATCCCAACGGCTACCGATGCGTGTTATCCGGGGCGCCTGACGGCGCCCCGTTTTCGTAGGGGAGCGTGCGGACCGGGCGCCCTCGCCTGGCATCCGTGCGGTCAGGCGAGGGCGCCTGATCCACACCCTGTCCTTCGAGCCGGGCGCAACTCATCGTCGCCGCAAAAGGGTTGACCTCCCCGGCGGCGGGTCCGATACTCGTCACTCATGGCCGCGGGCGCC
>DATKYL010000431.1:0-3155 GCA_035528515.1 Acidobacteriota bacterium
ATGACTTTGAGCATGAACCGGTCGACCTGCGCCTCGGGAAGTGGGTAGGTCCCCTCCTGCTCGATCGGGTTTTGTGTCGCCAGCACGAGGAACGGCTTGGGGAGCGGGTGGCTCTCCGCGGAGATCGTGACCTGCCGTTCCTGCATCGCCTCCAGGAGGGCGCTTTGCACCTTGGCCGGTGCACGGTTGATTTCGTCAGCAAGGATGATGTTGGCGAAGATCGGTCCACGGCGGGTGGTGAATTCGCCGGAGTTCGGGTTGTAGATCATCGTGCCGATCAGGTCGGCGGGGAGCAGATCGGGGGTGAACTGCAACCGCTGGAACCGCGCCCGGATCACCTTCGCGAGAGTACTCACCGACAGGGTCTTTGCCAGACCGGGAACACCTTCCAGGAGGATGTGCCCGTCGGCGAGCAGCGCGATCAGGAGACGATCGATCAGGTTCTCCTGGCCGACGATAACCTTCCCAACCGCATCCTTGAGAGTACTGCAGAAGGCGCTGGATTGCTCGACGTCGCTCTGGATCGCTTCCACATCAGGGTGCATAGGTCGACATCCTTCGATAGTTGACGAGTTTCGTGATCAATTGTTTCCCACCGCCCTCGGAGGGCCTGGCGTTAACACTGGTTAATTCTTACTCCAACTGGCGTCGAGCCGTTCCAACGCGGCGCGGAGTGTTTCTTCCATTCGAGCCATCTCCTCGAATTCCATCCGTCTGCCGCCGAAACGCGCTGCGGCACAACGCGTTAGCACATCCCTCATCATCCCCACCGCCTCGCCGTCTCCGACATGCGGCGACACGAGATCGGCGGCTTCGGCCGCAGTTGCCGCTGGAAGCGCGCGGCCCAGCCGACGAGAAAGATACCCATAAACGATCCGCTCGACATCGGTGAAATACTGCCGGGCCCGGTCGGCACGACGATCAGCCCGGGCCTCATCGAGCATCTGCAGCGCCTCTGTGAGCGGCGGAGGGAGCGGCCGCCGGGTCTCAATTGACCGTCGCCATCTCTCCTGGGCCATGCGCGCGATTTTGATCAGGGCAGCCAGGGCTACGGCGAGACCCACGAACCAGGGCCAGCGCGCCGGACCGGGTTCGGGCCAAATCACGATCGTGGCGGCGGTCCCGACCACCGAGTCGCGCCCCAAGTCGAGATCGCCGGCCCGGCGGGAAAGATAGACCACCGGTACCACGACTGTGGTGCCGGGGTAGATCGCATCGAGTTCGAGTTGCCAGGTCTTGGTGACGCGATCGCCGGTCGTTTTCTCCGAGCCGACCGTCTGCCCGCCGGGACGCCAGTGTTCATCGATTATGAGAGCGGCGTCGCTGAAGCTCGTCCCCCACACGGACGTGTCGCGCGAGGCTTCGACGGTGATCGTGATCGTCTCACCGACGTGGGTGTCGTCGGTGGGCACAACGGTGCGGATGTCGGTGCCCCACACGGTCGCTGGGAGCAGCATGAGTCCGGCCAGACAGAATGCCGCGAGTCGCCGCGTGGGGCGATGTCTGTTGCCGCTCGGAGGTTTCGGTGTCACAGTGAAGGAAGTAAGAGTCCTGCGGTGGGTTCGTCAATGCTTACGCCGAGGCGCAGACTTGTGGGCGCGATTGGTTGTGTCGCCCCTCCGGGGCTTTGTTCATGTGCCGCTCGCGACCCCACGGCTCCCCGCTGTGCGGGATCTGCGATACGCCGTGGGCTAAAGGTACGGACGGCTCCGGGGTTCGTTCGGGTACATCACCGAAAAGTGCGAACCGCTCATGCCGCCTTGCCGAGGATCATCCAGATCAGACCACCGAGCATGACGAGCTTGAGGCCGACCGTCCAGCGCAGGGCGACCATTTCGTGTGGATTGAAGGCGCACTGCGCGGCGGCGATGAGGAGCGTCGGGATCACCGTGAGGCTGACACCGAAAATGTACAGGATGCCGAGCCAGTCTCCTGTTCCCAGCCAGAGCGCAAAGGCACCGGCGGGGATCAGCGGCAGGGCCGCCCAGCGGGTGGCGGTCTCGGGTGTCAGCACAATCGCCAGAGTACGTCGGCCCATGACCCCGTCGCCTGCGACGTCGAGCACGTCTTTGAGAATCTCGCGGGAAAGATGCAGCCAGAATGCAATCACGGCGCCGAAGGCGGCAACCGCGAGGGCGTCCGCGCCGGTACTCCGTGCGCAAAGCCCACCATAGAGAATTGGGAGGCCACCCATGACCGCCACGGCAACATTGCCGACGAGGGGCACGGCGGAGAGTCGACGGTTGTAGACTGCCAGGAGCGCGAGCACGCCGAATGCGATCACGAGCGGTGCCGTGCCGCTGACGCCCGCGGCGATCAGGCCAAGGAGCGCGGCGACGACGGCGACGCGACGTGCCGCCACGGTGCCGATTGCACCGGAGGCGAGCGGGCGGTACGTCTTCCAGAGGCGATCCAGCGGCAGATCACAGAGATCGTTATCAATGTTGCCGAACGCGGCGATCAGAAGAGGCGCGGCAGTCGCCGAGAGCGCCGCGAGAGACTGAAGATCGCCGCCGGTGAGATACAGGCCGATCAGGCCCGCTACCGCGGAGAGAAGCGCGTTCCCGCCGCGGATCAGATGCCACCAGGCGACGATCGCCGCGGTCGGCTTGCTCTCTCCGGTGGTCGGTGCCTGCGAAGAACCTGCGGCTGTTGAGAATTGATCCGAGTCCATTACCATCCTTGTGTCACGCTGAGCCGCACGATCCCGTCGCCCCATGCAGCGTGGTCGCGCCAGGCGACTTCGAGGCGTCCGGTGCGATCGCGGGCCAGGAGGAGGATCGCCAAGCCGTAGCCGGCCGGCGACAACGGTGTCGTGGCATCGGCTGCGAACGACTCAAGGTACCCCGTTTCACCGAACACGGCGAGGCCGAATCCGCGTTGCCAGATCCGACCCAACTCGAGTGATCCAACCGCACCCGACGCGGCGGTCAGGGTACGGTCTTCATAGCCGCGCAGTAGTTCTTCCCCGCCGAGGAACCACTCATCACCGGCCGCGAGGACTCCCCGTGCGAACCACCAGTGCGCGTGACCCGTCAGCCGGCCGTACCATCCTCTCCCCGACCACCAGGTGCGTACCAGACGCCCGTCGAGCCTGCCGCGTTGCGACAATCCCTCCGGCGATGAAACGTCGTTCGCATACTGTCTGCGGTGAG
>DATKYL010000432.1:0-3311 GCA_035528515.1 Acidobacteriota bacterium
GGCCAGCGGATCGGAGAAAGGCATTCCGATCTCAAGCGCGCCGGCGCCGGCATCATAGGCGGCACGGGCCGCATCACGAAAAACACGTTCGCTCGGGAACCCGGCGGTGAGGAAGGGGATCACCGGCGGCTGCCCGCTGAACAGGTCTCTCGGCGTCGTTGCATTTCTGGTCGGGGTCGTGCTCATCATGGTCTGTCGCGTGGAGGTCATCGGTTCTCTCGCCGTCCGGTTCGACCCTGAGCCGAGAGAACGGTCGCCAGATCCTTGTCTCCGCGTCCCGAAAGACAGACGCCGATCAGGCGGCGTCCGGTCCGGTCGGCCGGCAGCTTGCGCAGCGCCGCGACGGCGTGGGCCGATTCAAGCGCCGGCAGGATCCCCTCGGTCTCAGCCAGCAGTCCGAAGGCCGCGACGGCATCGGAGTCGGTGACCGCTACATAGCGCACCCGTCCCGACTCCTTCAAATAGGCATGCTCGGGTCCGACGCCCGGATAGTCCAGACCCGCCGAGATCGAATGAGGTACGGTGATCTGACCGTCGGCGTCCTGCAACAGGTATCCCATCGAGCCATGCAGGACCCCGACGCGGCCCTTGATCAGGCTGGCCGCATGGTGGCCCGAACGCAGACCGTGGCCGGCCGCCTCGACGCCGATCATAGCGACCGACGTATCGCCGAGAAACTCGGTGAAGAATCCGATCGCATTCGATCCGCCGCCGACACAGGCTACCAGCGTGTCCGGGAGCTTGCCGGTCTGACGTTTGAACTGACGTTTCGTTTCGGCACCGATGATGCGTTGAAACTCGCGCACCATGTAGGGGTACGGATGCGGTCCGACAACCGACCCGATGACATAGAACGTGTCGGCGACATTGGTTACCCAGTCGCGGATCGCTTCGCTGGTCGCGTCCTTGAGCGTGCGGGCGCCCGAGTGTACCGGGATGACGCGCGCGCCGAGCAGATGCATACGGTCGACGTTGGAGGCCTGGCGTTCCACATCCAGGGCGCCCATGTAAACGTCGCATTTGAGCCCGAACCGTGCGGCGACCGTAGCGGTGGCCACGCCGTGCTGGCCGGCGCCGGTCTCGGCGATGATACGTTTCTTTCCCTGCCGGAGGGCGAGGAGAATCTGCCCCACCGTGTTGTTCAGTTTGTGCGAGCCGGTGTGATTGAGGTCTTCACGTTTGAAAAAGATGCGCCCGCGCTTCAGCCGCGCGGAGAGCCGTTCAGCGAAATACAGAGACGTCGGCCTGCCCGCGAAATTGGTGAGCAGATCGCGGTACGCGGCACGGAATCGCCGGTCGCGCCACGCGGCGGTGAAATCACGCGTCAGTTGATCGAGCGCCGGGATCAGCGTCTCGGGAACATACCGTCCCCCGAAACGCCCGAAACGGCCGTGTCTGTCGGGGCGGGACAGGAAGGGGACGGGTTTGGGTCTGGCACTCCGACTCATCATGTCTCTCGGTCCGCCGCGCGTACGGCGGCAATGAATGCGGCAATCTTGTCGTGTGACTTGCGTCCGGGCGCATCCTCGACGCCGGTTGAGACATCGACGGCATAGGGATGCACCGCGGCGATGGCAGCGCCGACGTTGTCCGCGTCGAGCCCCCCGGCCAGCCAGAGGCGTCCCCAGGATTGGAATGAACCGGCCCGCGACCAGTCGAAGGTCGTGCCTGTCCCGCCGGGCGCATCCACCGTTGCTGCGTCCAGAAGATAATCACTGATGCACTCGATCCGCTCGGAATCGGTCACGCGGCTGTCCGCGAGGCCGATGCTCCGGATCAATGTCAGCGATTCAGCGAGTTCGGCCCAGGGACCGTTGGGCATCCGGCCGCAAAGCTGCGCGGCGTCGAGGCGTATCCGTGACGCCCAGCGCATGATCATCTCGACGTCGGCGTCGACAAAGACACCGACGACTTTGACCCCCGGGGAGACGGTTCTCCCGATTTCGGCGGCCGTCGCCGCCGTCACATAACGGCTGCTCTCCGGCCAGAGGACAAGGCCGAGGGCGTCGCACCCGGCGTCCACCGCCGCGTGGGCATCGGCGGTGCGCGTGAGGCCGCAGATTTTCACTCGGGTTCTGGTTCGGTCCAGTTCAGGCATGAGCGTCACCCCGGAATGCGCGTAGTGTCGCCGCCGGGTCCTTTGAAGTAATCAGTGCTTCACCGATCAGGAAAGCACCATATCCGGCCTGCGATAATTCGCGGATCTGCGTGGGTGCGTCGATTCCGCTCTCGGCCACCGCGACGGCGGCGGGGGGAATGCCCTCCCGCAGCCGGGCGAAGGCCCCGCGGTCGACAGTGAAATCATCGAGGTTGCGGGCGTTGATGCCGACGAGCGACGGAGTCAGCGGCGCGATTGCCCGAAAGTCTCCCTCATCGTGCGCCTCAAACAGGACTTCGAGACCGGCGTTCGCCGCGGCCTTGGCGAGTTCGCGCAGCAGCGCGGGTGTGAGGATACGCGCGATCAGGAGAACCGCGTCGGCACCGCAGGCGGCGGATTCGGCGATCTGGATCGGATCGACGATGAAGTCTTTGCGTAGCACCGGCAGGTCGGACGCAGCGCGTATCGCTGCGATCCACCGCAAGTCACCCTGGAAGAACTCGGGTTCGGTCACGACCGAGATCGCCGCGGCCTGACCCTCAGTGTACAACCGGGCCAAGTGTACGGGATCGAAGTCGTCCCGAAAGAGCCCCTTCGAGGGTGAGGCTTTCTTCACCTCGGCGATAATCGCCGGCGGGTTGCGGCGCAAGGCATGAACCAGGGAGCGACGGTGGAAGCGGGCCCCACTTTCCAGCAGCGCCGCCGTATCGGTCGTCTCGCGGAGCTGAGCGA
Organism: Acidobacteriota bacterium; assembly: GCA_035528515.1. Lineage (GTDB taxonomy): Bacteria > Zixibacteria > MSB-5A5 > WJJR01 > WJJR01 > DATKYL01. The sequence continues at coordinate 2,831 of DATKYL010000432.1, forward strand.
CGCGGCGCTGGGCGGCCGCCAACAGCGGCTCCAAGCGCGCTCCGCTTGCTTGTGATCTGCGCGCGATCATCGGTGCTATTCGTCCCCCGGGCGCAGGACACCGACCGCCGGTTTGCCGGCGTAGATCTCCTGGTCGTGGAAGAAGATCCAGTACGTGATACTGGCGGCGACATACAGACCGCTGGCGATCAAGAGCGGCCATGTGAAGCCCCAGTGTTCGATCATCCAGCCGCCCAGCCCGGCCATGATCGCCCACGACAGAGTCCACGCCAACATCGACCAACTATTGGCCAGGGCGCGGTCGGCCGAGCCGACCCGTTCCATCATGTAGTTGCTCGCAATCGGAACACCGAGGTTCATCAGACCGCCGCGAATAAGGAATGCGCCCGTCGCCAGCGGCAGATTGTAGGTGAAGGCCAGCACCAGCATGAAGGGGAGCGAGGCGACCTCGGTGGCGACGATGGTTCGTACCATGCCGTAG
>DATKYL010000433.1:0-9630 GCA_035528515.1 Acidobacteriota bacterium
AGATCTTCCAGAATCTTGAGGACACACTGCTGATTCGCAACAACCTGTTTCTGGACTTCGTGGGGCTTCCGGCCATCGCGCGGTGGGGTGATGAGTCTCCGACGACCGGCCCGGTCACGTTGGTGCACAATGCCTACTGGCCGCCGGTGGACTCGTTCTACATGGCGCACCGGTACGAGGATCCGTGGGTAGTGCATGTGATCGACTCGGGGAACTTCAATGGCTTCCCGATGTTGACCGATGACTCGCTGTACCGTCTGCAGATGGCCAGTCCCCTGATCGATGCCGGTGATCGGTCGGTTCTCGATGTGGATGGTTCGCGTTCGGACGTGGGGTGGACAGGCGGACCAGAGGGAGTCAGCTATGAGTACCCTGACCTGGCGCCGCACTCACCGGAGCTGCTGTGGCCGGAGGGTGAGAGCACACGTGTGACGGTGCTTTGGCACTTGCGTCCGGAAGCCGATCTAGGGGGATACCATCTCTACCGTGGTACCAGTCGGGGGTTCTCTGCACCGGGTGTGCTGCCGCCCCCGATCGCGGAGTTGGGTGATGGGGATACAAGCTACACCGAGATCCTTCCCCTTGACCCGGATACAGTCTACTACGCGGTCACGGCATTCGACACGGTCGGTCTGGAGAGTGCTCCGTCGGATGAGCGGGCATATGCTATCAGCCGGGGCACGAATCATCCACCGGTGGTTCCACCCTCTTACGGGCGCACCATATCGGAAGGGCAGAGCATACGGTTTGAGTTGATCGCGACGGACCCGGACGGCGACCGTCTGTTCTTCGTCGCGGATCCATTGCCTGAGAATGCGGTGTTGACGGACCACGGTGACGGCACGGCGACGTTTGACTTTCATCCGGACTACAGTCAATCAGGCTACTACGAGGTCGAGGTCATCGTGAGCGACGGTATGCTGGCGGATACGGCCCTGATCCGGGTGGGAGTGAATGAGCGGAACGGCCCCCCTCAGTTGGCGCCGATTGATGCACAGACGGTCGTCGAGGCGGGCGAGCTGACTGTTGCCGTCACGGCCTCGGATCCGGATGGAGACAGCGTGATTCTGTCGGCCGAGGATGTGCCGGTCAACGGCTCCTTCGTGGATCACGGTGACGGGACGGGGACGTTCGCCTTCTCTCCCGATACCACCCAGGCGGCTGTCTATACGGTGCGTCTGATCGCCTCGGACGGACAGAAGGCGGACACGCTGGAGTTGGCCGTGACGGTGACGGAACCGGGCAGCCCATCCCTCCCGCGGACGCCCCGCATCGTGCGTTCTTATCCCAACCCGTTCAACTCCGCGACCCTGATCGAAGTGTACGTCCCGGATGCGGGTGCGAGCCCGGCACCGGTGGAGCTGCATGTCTACGACATCGTGGGCCGTCACGTCGGCACGATCTTCGACGGAACCCTGGCCCCTGGGACACACACCGTCCCGTGGAACGGGACCGGCGATGGTAACCGGTCGCTGGCGAGCGGCGTGTACTTCGTGCGGCTGAAAGTCTGGTCGCGCGTCTTTGGATCCGGCCACAAAATCGTTCTGCTCAAGTAGGGTGGGCTACGCCCACCACCCTTACGAGAGAGCCACCCGGGACGAAGGTGGGCGTAGTCCCGCTACGCGAGGATCTTCGACCCACCCTCCGCCTGGTCCGCGACTGCCCGTCCCGAATCCTGCCCCGGCCTGCCGCGAATAGGAAGTGATCTGCAACTCTGCAAACGGTTGCGAAGTCCGTGCGTACAACGGACGGTGTAATGCGCTGTAAGGTGGGGGCTTACGGGCGACCGTCTAAAGTGCTACAGCAGGCCGTTTTGGTATGCGGATTGCGCTTGATGCCCAGTGAAATGAGGACCCGTTGATCGGGGGGAGAAAATGGTGAGCCTGAGGAAATGCACAGATTCAGTCCGGTCGGCATCGTCGCCCTCGCGCTTCTTGGCGCCCTCCTCGGCGATCGGGCGCAGGCGCAGACAGGACTTGATCTGTCCATCTTTGACGGCGCAGCTGGAACCACTGGTGGCTCACCGCTGTTTGAATCATCAGGTCGCCCGCAACGCCTTGCGCGGACCGCGATTGCAGCCCCCGCTACATTCGCGGCCGGGCAGTCCAGGGCGCGTGCGACACAGGTAGCTGAATACGAGGCCGGGGGTGATGTCCTGCGCTCGTTTCTGACCCTCCCGAGCGTAGCCGATCCCAACTCCGTCACCCCTGGCCCTTCTTTTTCCTCTCCTCGAAATCCAGCAGCGACGACGGTCGGTCTGACCGGCCCCGCCGCTTTTGCGGGACGATACTCGATCGGCGGCACGATCGGCGGTCATGGTCCCGGACGCCGGAGTTTGCAGGTCGTCGTCCGTCCCGTCCCGATGCCGCGTGTCGGCACGCCCCATCTCTGGGCCGGGCTCGGGACAGTTCTGGGCGGGGTCGCCAATATGCATCTGTCCGGATACCGTCTCGGGGACTTCAAGTTCCGGGTCAATTCCTGGGAGTCGGAGCGTATCGCCCTGCGCGAGCAGGGGGCGGACATGGTGCAGCACTTCATCCTCGGCTACGGGCTCACGCAGTTTTTCCTCGATAACGGATCGAGTCCTCTGGCGGCGGGGGCTTCCGCTTTCGCCTATGAGTTTGTGGCCGGTGAGGTCTTCGAGAGCTTCCCCCAGGCAGGTGGCATCAGTTGGCGCGACGTTGTCTTTGACGTAATAGCCGTCACGGTCGGCGTCGTCGATCACGGCTCCGACTCGCCGTTGCGTTTCCGTGCCTCCTCGCGGATCGACGCCCGTCTCTCCGCGCCCAGCGAGTTTGATCCGTACCGCTTCTCTCTCGGCGTCGCCGTGGGCCGAATCGGCGGACTCGAACTGATCGCCGCCGTCGAGAGCTGGAAGGATCACCTTCCCATTGCAGCCGATTTGCGGGTCGATCCCGACGCCACCACCACCTATCTGTTCACCAATTATTGATCATCGCGCGCTTTCCTGTTGATCCTTCGCGGCACATTTCCGTAGTACAACCTGACAGCACGGCACAGGTCGTCGGAGCGGAGTTGATAGGTTTCCGGGCCGACGGGGGCTATAATGTGCTGGTGTTGAACGTCGGAGGGAGGGGCTATGACCATACGACGTGCCGTGATCGTGGGAACCGTGTTGCTGTTTGCTCTCGCCGGGAGTGCAGTGGCGGGCAAGAAGCAGAAGACCGGAACTATCGAGGACAACTTCTACCGGGACAATCTCTATGGGTTCACCTTCGAGGGTTTTGACAACTGGAAATTCAGCGGCATAAAGAAGGAGGACCCGGAGAAGCCGAAACCAGAGCGGTTCACGCTGGTTCAGAAGAACTACCAGATACCGGCGGAGCGGCGGGAGAACCAGGAAGACTATACGCCGCCCACGCTCGGTCTGTGGGTCGACACGTGCACCCTCTCGATCGACTCGTTCGCCGTCGAAATCGCCAATCCGAAAAGCAAGCTGAAGGCGCGCAAGTCGCTGACCGAGGCGTTCCCCACTCTGCGCCGGGCGAGTTTTGTTGAGCAGGGGCGCATTCAGATCGACGACGCCGACGGGGTGATCCAGCAGTACCGGGTCCAATACGAGGCCCAGCTCTACGATCGCGTATCCGATCACTACTCGGTGATCGAGGAGATTCTTCTCGGCGACCTGTACATCGTGAAGCGCGGCGACCGGATTTTCGCCTTCTTCTTCCGGGCCGAGCGTCACAATTACCGTCAGGTCAAAGAAGAAGTGACGAAGATGATTCTCTCGGTGGATTTCGATCCAGCACCTCCCGAAACCGAGGAGACGGGCGGGTGAGCCAAGCCCCCGCTTCCGGCCCGGGCGACGCCCCGGGCCGCCGGGAAAGTCCCATCGAGATCGCATCCGGTCTGGCCGGCTCCGGCCGTATCGGGACAGATGAATCCGGCAAAGGGGATTTCTTTGGCCCGCTGGTGATCGCGGCCGTCTGGGCCGATGTCCCAACCGGCGCCACGCTTGAGGCTTGGGGCGTGACCGACTCGAAACGTCTGTCGGACGGACGCGCCCGGACCCTCGCGAAGAAGATCGCCGACGCCGATATCCCTCACGCCGTCGTCACCATCGGCCCCGAGAAGTACAATGAGCTGTACGGCCGCATGAAGAATCTCAACCATCTTCTGGCGTGGGGGCATGCGCGGGCCATCGAAAATCTGCTCGAAAAGGCGAATGCCGAAGCGATCATCACCGACCAGTTCGGCGACGCGTCCCTGGTCGAGCGGGCGCTCTTCGAACGGGGCCGTTCGGTGCATCTGTTCCAGATGCCGCATGGTGAGCGCGACATCGCGGTGGCGGCAGCGTCGGTTGTCGCCCGCGCGGAGTTTCTCCATCGGATGGACCAGCTCTCCAAGCGGGCAGGGGTGAAGCTCCCCAAAGGGGCGGGTCCTTTGGTCGATCAGGCCGCAGCCGCGCTGATCGCTCAGCACGGACGTGAATTTCTTCAGACGGTGGCAAAGTGCCATTTCAAGAACACCCAGAAGGCGCTGAAGCTCGCCTCCGGCGCCGGATAGAACGGCTCAGGAACGACCGACTCTCAGGCAGTTCGCTGATCGCCGATCGGACGCTCGCCGCATTGGCTGCCTGTGCCCGCGGCGCGTGGCAGCCCGGTTCATCGCGGCTCTTGCGCAGCCAGGCACGGGCGCTCGCCCGCACGCATCCGGCGATGGCTCTCCCGGAAGCGGTGGCAAATGCCCTCGACAGAGCGCTGTCCGAAGTGCGCACGTTGCCGCTGAACGAGCGGGGCAGGAAAGTCGCGGCCGCCTTGCAGGACACGCGGCGGCTCTTCGCCCAAGCCCGGACCGAGGTTGCCGAGCGCGCCGCTCAAGAACTCACCGGGTATCTCCCGTTTCTGCTCCTCAGCTACTCCGGTTCTGTCGTCGCGGCGTGTACCGCGATGCGCCGGCAGCGACGGGTCGTCCCCGTGGTCGTCTGCGAGTCCCGCCCCAAGCGCGAGGGCCGAATTCTCGCTCGGCGGCTGGCCGACGCAGGCTGTCGTGTCACCCTCATCATCGATGCTGCGATGGGGAAGTGGATCACCCAGTGCGGCGCCGTCTTGCTGGGTTGTGACCGAGCCGACCGCAATGGATTCGTCAACAAGATCGGGTCACAGGCCTTGAGCCTCCTCGCCGAGAATGCGGGGCGGCCGGTCTACGTGCTGGTCGACCGCTTCCGCATATCGGAGCGGACCGTTGGGCCGGCTGATCTCCCCCTGTACGACCCGGCCGATCTGATCTCGGGTCGGGATCGGCGGATCACCGTCGATAACCCCTACTTCGAGCACACTCGCTGGCGGGCGGTGCACAGAGTCGTGACCGAGGACGGCATCATTGCTGCACCGGATTTTGCGGCCTGACACCCCCGACGATCCCCATTTTGCGCTATCCCCCAAAGAAGGCCCGTAACATATTGTCCCGAAACATGTTCGGGCGTTCTCTTGAAGTGTCGTGGGAGGTCGAGTCTCGGCGGGATCGGGTTCGCGGCCCGGTCCGGAGGGACGTTCGAACCCCCGCGAGGACGCTCCCGATTGCTATTAAGTATTTTCGCGCCAAGCCGATGCAATCAATGAGGGAGTGTGGGAGAAATCCCATCGCAGTGGGTGTCTCATTTTCCGCAAGATGCTGGAACCTGACCTGCGAGAATCACCGGGCCCGGGCCTTCAGGTCCTGATGTCGGTGTGTAGCTGCTCGCCAGGTCGGGTGAGACAGTTGAGGAACGATTGATGATCCACCACACCCTTGATGCTTCGGCGATCGGAAGTGCCATCGAGCAGATGGCCTCTTGGGGTGGAGGGGGGAGTCCCATGGTTACTGGAGTGCTGTCCTGGATTGCTCTTGTGGGCGGGCTGATCGTGATAGTCCTCTCCCTGGGAGCGCGCGACAGGCGCTGGAAGCTCCGTCTGCAGACGGCGGCCGCCCTGGCCGGTATCTGGTCCGGAGCATTGCTGGTGGTCCATCTGCTGCCGCGGGGAGACCTGACAGTAGCGGCCGTCAGTGCGACGGAAAACACTTCCGTTCTTGTCCCGTTTCTGCTGGTGACCGGCTTCCTGCTGGCGGTGATCGCCGCCTTTGTGGTTGAATTTCGATGGGATCCGGCCCGTGAGTTCGCGGCAGGGATCCACTCCCCGATCGGGAAGCTGTGGATGCGTCTGACGCGGGCGCTCACCGATGCGCCGCTCCTCGACTCCATGCTGATGGAAGCGGCGTCGGCTGTGCGCAAGTCAACCGGCGCGCGGTTGGTGCATGTGTACCGTGTTACCGCGCCCGGAGATATGCCGAAGCGGATTGGCTCAGCGGGCGATACCGACCCTTTGATGTTGCTACAAACCGATGACGGGATGCTCGACATGCCGACCGAGGTCGCGTCACTGTGTATTCGCCGGGGTGACGCCACCACATGCGTACGACCCGATCCCGCGGGGAGCCGCTTGCTCGGTATTCCCATTGGTGTCAACGGCACCGCCTACGCGGTGATCGTTCTCGATGATCCGCAGGTCGACACCACTCACGCGGATGTCACGTCCTACCTCTGCGGTATGGGAGCCCTCGTCGGCCGCTCGGTCCACGACTGGACGCTGGCGGTGCGGGGAGCGACCTACGGCCGGCTGTGCCAGGGGTTGAGCGACCTCCTGCCGACCCTGCTCGATGAAACCCAACTCGAACGCGGTCTGCCGCCCGTGGCCGACGTTCTTTCCCAAGTGATACCGGTCGATTACGTGTCGATCGCTTGGCAACACGGGGCGGTGCGTCATGAGAACCGGGCGAGCATGGTGATCGGCGACCACACCATCGTCGAGAATCGTCGTCACTGGCCGATTGCCGAAACGACCCGTCGGGCCCAGCAGCTGAAACGCACGCTGATTACCCCTGATCTGCATCTGGCCGGGCCGGAAGAAGCAGGCCGGGATGAGACATGGGAATCCCGTCTGGGTATGCGGTCGCGTATCGTCGCCCCGGTTCAGCACGCGGGGGTGGTTATCGGTACGCTGACGATCGCCCACGAATTGCCCGCTTGTTATGGCGAGGAAGAGACCCGTTTGGTCGGGATCGTCTGTGATATCCTCGCGTTGTGGCTCGGCGGACTGGCGTCACGTCAGGCGAAGGACAGTTGGGAGGCGGCGGATGCGCTGGCCGACCGGTTGCGGTCCGATCCCTGGCGCTGGACCGACATACAGGCGCTTCTCGAAGAGACCCAGGGTCTTCTGGATGTCTCGGGATTGCGTCTGTACCGTCTGATCAGTGAAACCGGCGAATTGATGGAGACGGCGGCAGCGGGCCGCGTCACCAACGGGAACACGCCGCGGAAACTTCCGCTGGCGGATCTCCCTTGGCACCGCTTCGCTTTGGATCGCTCCCGGCCGCTCTACGTTGATCAGGACGATCCGGAGATTACGATGGATCGCGGCGAGGCGACGCGGGCTCTCATGCCTGAATTCCGCACGGCCAACATCGTGCCGGTGACTCGGAACGGTTCGGTTCTCGGGTTCCTCGATGTGATGGAAGCGCGCGACCCGGATCGCAAGAGTCTGCAACCGTGCGATCGTTTCTTGCTGCGCGCCGTAGCCGATCACGCGGCACACCTGTGGTCGGGGGCAGTCCCGCGTCCGGGATCGCAACAGGGAGACAGCGCCGCGGGCGGACTATCAGCACGACTCAAGGAGTTGCACCGCGATATCGTCAACCCGATCACGAGTATTATCGGGTCGGTGGAACTGATACGGCATAAGCAGCCGGACCTGACCGGTGTCACCATCAAGTATCTGAACACGATCGAGCGTTCGGCGGTCCGGATCCAGGAAGCCACGACCGGGTTCTACGATGGGATCACGCCCGAAGGCTTGCGACCGGCGCGCACCGCGGCCGTGAGCCCGCCGTCTGTGGCTATCGGAATCGGTCGCCGAGGTACGTTTACACGCCCGGCGTCGATGCATGTCGTCGGACAGGACGTTCTTGAGAGCGACAGCCCCGCTGTCGACCGTTCGCCGCGGGTACCGGTGAGCATTCAGGGATGAGTGGCTGCGGCGGGGCACGGAACCGGAACCCGCTGTTGCTGTCGTGCGACCTGAACGATGGGATCGGCCGAAACGGAACATGAGTAGAACGATCGGACAACAGGATAGTCGACGCTCCGCCCAGGCACCAGCCCAGGAGCAGTTGAATCAGACGGAGAAAATGCGTCTGATGGGCGAGATGGCCAGCGGCGTGGTGCACGACTTCAACAATATCCTGGGCGCGATTATCGGTCGGGCGCAGTTGTCTCTGCGGAAAAACGACATCGATGAGATTCGGAGAAACCTGACGCAGATCGAACAGATCGCCCTCCAGGGGGGCGAGACGGTCAAGCGGCTGCAGGCGTTCATACGCCGCGAAAACCGGATGGCGTTCTGTCCGGTTGACCTTAGCGACGTCGTCAAAGAGGCTCTCGAACTCACGCGGCATCGCTGGGAACCCCAGGGGCAGCAGCAGGGCATTGTCTACCACGTCGAGCGGCAGCCCTCCGGGCAGTGTATCGTCATGGGCGCCCGCTCGGAGCTGATCGACGTCGTGACGAATCTGATCTTCAATGCGCTCGATGCGATGCCCGACGGCGGGCTTCTGAAAATTGGGACGTGCCCCGATGGCGATCTCTGTCGGATGATCGTCTCGGATAGCGGAATCGGCATGACGCCCGACCAAATCGAGCAGATCTTCTACCCGTTCTATACGACGAAGGGATCCGCGGGCACCGGCCTGGGGCTCGCGGTGGCCTACGGGGTTATCTCGCGCCACGGCGGTGAGATTCGGGCCGAATCGTCGGTCGGCGAGGGCACGCGCCTTATTATCGAACTCCCGGTGACGGGGCAACGCGAGCAAGGGGTGGATGCCCCGCCGCCCGTCTCCGACAGTACGTCCCGTCGAGTGCTGCTGGTTGATGACGACCATACGATTCTTGACGTGATGGGCGAGGCGCTGCGCGAGGTCGGACACGACGTGACGACGTTCGACAACGGTGCCGAGGCCATTGTCGCTATCCAATCCGACACATTCGACGTCGTGATCACCGACCTTGGGATGCCGGGTGTCACCGGCTGGGAGGTGGCACGCCAGGCTCAGGCGCACCAGCCGCCCCTGCCGGTTGTGGTTATTTCCGGCTGGGGAGCCCAGTTGCAGGACGGCGAGCACGAGGTCGACGCGGTGCTGGCCAAGCCGTTCCACCTGGACCAGTTGCGCGCGACCATCACCCGCGTTTCCCGACCGCGCTCCGTCTCCTGATTCCGCTGCCGGCCGGTCGGCAGGACCATAACTCCTCAGGAAAAGCGATTGACGGGAGCGTCGCTCGGCGCTATTCAGATGGCGTGAAGGCGTTGCGACCTGCCAGACTTCACCTTGCCGTCTGTGGCCTCGCCGCGATATTGTGTATCGCCCTGGCCGCGGTGTTACATGCCCAGGCGCCCGAGGCGCCCCCGACCGGGCAGGAAAACCCCTGGCAATGGCCCGCGCCGGCCGTCGATCAGGCGCTCTCCTACATCCGCCTCGTTCCCGACGATATGAACCTGCGTGACGATTACGTCAGCCGCGACGGGTGCCGACTGGATGTCGTCGATCGGCTGATGCGCGATCCTGTTTCCACACCGGGCT
>DATKYL010000434.1:0-4255 GCA_035528515.1 Acidobacteriota bacterium
GCTTTGTGGACGCGCGTCAGGCGTTCAAAGCCGGTGCCGCTGCCGCGGACCGACTCGACCTGTTTGCGGAAGGTCTGGGCCATATTGGCGGCCCCAGCCAGAACCCACTCTTCACTCTTAGGATTGAAAAGCCACAGCCCGCCGCAGGCAACGTCCGCCGCCCGGACCATCTCTTTGAGAGAGAACTCAAGGATTTCGAGATACGCGTAGGGCCCCCCGGCCACTTCCCGCAAGGTGTCGAACAGGTCGAATCCCGCACGAACTGATTCCAACCGCCGCCGCTCCAGCGCCAGATCGCGCAGCCGTTCGATCGATCCGGCAAGAAGCAACCCGATTCCGAGCGCACTCAGGGCCGTCGTGAGGTGAACCACCGCTCCACCAAACACCCCCGACGAAGCGGTTCCGCCACCGGACCACTGAAACCAGAGGTTTAAGAGCCCACCGAGAAGATAAAGAACCAGACCAGCATAGACCTTGCGCCACCCCAGGAAACCCAACGACCAGAACTGCTCGTGCGCACGGAACGCGATCAACAGAAAAACGCCGGCGACCAGGGCCTGAAGAAGACCCGGAAGGTACACACTCATTGTCAACTCCTCTTAGATGCGAGTCCTGGCGGGTAACCCCCCATCCAGGTACATTTGTTGTAACTTGAAGTACGGCAGGCGATGGCAACTGTCAAGAGAAATGCATGTGGAACGCAAAACCAGCGTTGTCAACGACCCGAAACGGACATGATGGTGGCGGGCGGCGTCGCGAAGAGGCCGATACCTTCGTCCCGCACCCGGAATGACTTTTTCGAACCTTGGCGACCGCAAATCCGTCCCATATTATGGGGGAGCAACGGTCCACGGGAGAGGAGCCGGAATGGGAAGTAACGACAAGTGCAAGGACACGATGCGCGGGCGACTGACCGCGGGTTTTATTCTTACCGGAATCGGGTTGGTCTTCCTTCTCAGCAATATTGACGTGATTCCCTCCATTGAGGATTCCTGGCCTCTCCTATTGGTCGTTGTCGGCGGCGCGCTCTTGTTCGGCGCGATGCGTGACCGTAAGAAACGGGGAAACGATCTCCCGCCCGACGCCTCCACACAGGACGGTGTCCCGCCCTCCTGATCGTATTGCATCGACCAGACAACCGAATGCGGCCGGGCGGCGGGAAACGACCCGCCCCTTGTGGCTTGCTCTCGGCGCGTGATCAATCGATCTTCCCTCGCAGGTGAGGATCGGAGTGCCGACTTCCTGCGGGCGCTCGTGAACAGAGCGCCCTTCGGACCGATCGTACGCACCGCCGACAACCCCTCACCGGTCAACGGGTGTGACTCCTTCACGAACCTCGATGCGCTGCCCGCGGCTGACGGTCCTCGTGACCGACGCCAACTACAAACACGCGCTCGGCCTGATCCGCAGCCTGGGGCGGCGGCGTGTCAAAGTCTGCTGCGTTTCGCATTATCGTCTGGCACCCGGGTTCTTCTCCCGCTGCACACGCCGTTCGAAACGAGTCCCGTCACCCGACAACAGCCCGGCTGGTTATCGCGCCGCGCTCCGTGCGCTTATCGGTACGTGGCGCGTCGACCTGCTGATACCGGTAGGGTATTCCTCGGTCGCGGCGGTCGCGAGCGATCCGGACTTGCACGCGAAGACGGTGGCGCCCGACGAGGGTCTGTTCGAGAGGGCCTCCGACAAGTGGGCGATGGTCGAAGTCGCCCGCGCGGCCGGTTTATCGGTCCCTCAGACGGCGCTGATCGGGAAGGTCGAGGACGTGCATCATTTCCTCGACCAACGGATGCTGGGGGGTGATCCCCGTATCGTCGTTAAAGCCCGGCGTGAGGGGTATGGCAAGGGCGCATCGTACGTCGCGTCCGCGGCCGAATGCGAACAGGTCATGCAGCCCTACGCGTCGGCGGGGAGCACCGAGCCGACCGTCATTGCGCAAGAGTATGTCGAGGGCAACGGTGCCGGATACTTCGCGCTGGCCTGGCGGGGACGGGTGGTGCGCGAGTTCATGCACCGGCGCCGTCGTGAGTGGCCCCCGGAAGGCGGCTTTGCCACCGCGGCTGAGTCGATTTACGATGAGCATCTCGCGCGCGACGGCCGCGCCCTGATTGCGGCGCTGGGATGGCATGGTCCGGCAATGGTCGAGTTCCGTGTGAATGCCCGCGGCCGTTACTTCATCGAGTTCAATCCCAAGTTCTGGGGTTCGCTCGATCTCGCGCTCGCCTGCGGGGCTGACTTCCCCGGCGATTTGTGCCGCCTTACGGCGGGTGAGGATCTCACTGGGCGGGCGTGTCCCCCCTACGACGTGGGCCGACGCATCTGGTGGCCGTGGCGCGGTGATCTGAGACGGCTGCGGCACCGTCCGCACGATTGGCGGGCCGTCCTCGCCGATTGCTGCAACCCGCGGGTACGATCGAACTGGCGCTGGACCGATCCGTTGCCCAACCTGATCGAGATCGGCGCCGAACTGACACGCCCCTGGCGCCGTACCGCGCAATGAAACGACAATGGCTGCTTTGAATCCCGAATCGGAGATCGTGACACGGCGTCTGCTGTTCCACGTGCACACGCGGCGGTCGTTCGATTCGCTGCTATCGCCGCGCCGGATCGTAGTTTTCGCCCGTCAGCATCATTTCGACGCGGTCATCGTCACCGATCACGGCACGCATCTGGGCGCCGCCGACGTCGCCCGTGCCGCCGGCGACGCGGGACCGTTGTTTCCGTTGGCCGCCGAATACAAGTCCACCTCGGGCGACATGATCGCCGTCTTCATCACGCAGCCGGTGATGTCACGCGACCCGCTCGGGATCATCGAGGAGACCCACGCGCAGGGCGGGCTGGTCATTTTGCCGCACCCCCTGCGATATTCGCATTTTGCGGACGAAGTATTCGAGCGCTGCGACTTAATCGAGACCTTCAACGCCCGGACCCCCGATGCGGACAACGCGCGCGCGGCCCAGATCGCCGCCGCCCTGAACAAGCCGACCATCGCCGGACCCGACGCGCATATCGGGTGCGAAATGGCCCTCGTGACCAGCGAGTACGATGTCCCCACCGACTGGGACTGGAAACGCATTCTCCTGAACGCACAACCCAGAGTCACGGCGCAGAAGTCGGCCTGGCGGAATATCCGTCTCTCGCAACTCTACAAAGGCTGCCGGCGGGTGCGGCCCGTTCTGGTGGCCAAGAGTCTGATCCGTCTTATCACAACGCCGGCGGACCGCCGTATCTGACAACGGCGACCATTACACGATGCCGACCGTACCACAACTGACCTGTATCGTCGAATCGCATCCTCAGGGAGCAGCGATCACGTACACGTTGCGCCTCTTGGCCTCGCTCATCGGGCATCGCGCGGTCATCCGACCGGCAACCGACGACTCCGACGGCGAACCCGACATCTACTACGGGACCGATGCCGCGACCGCCGCGTCGGCGCACCTGTGGATCCGTCCCGACACACAGTTCTGGGGTTGTATCCCGCCCGCAAAAGGCGCGACGCCGAACGGTCGTCAGGAGTGGCACGGTTCCGTCTTTCCCGTGTGGGAACCAGCGGAAGCACGGACAGATGATGTCGGCAACCGCCCGAACATCTGTCCCGTCGACCTGATTGCCGCCGCGTTCTTCCTCGTTTCGCGCGCCGAGGAGTACGTCGCCCGGCGACGCGACCGTCACGGCCGCTTTCGCGCCGCCGATGCCTGGATGTGTCGCAACGGTCTGGGCGACCGGCCGCTCGTCCACGAATATGCGCGGGCGATCGCCGGGGCGATCGGGCGAACGGATTCAGGCAACCGCCTGTCGTCCGTGTGGCCCGACGGTGGTCGTTTCGCGATCGCGTTCACGCATGACATCGACCGTCTGCGCATGCACGGTGGCTCGTGGCTCGATCTCTTGCGCGGACTCACGGCGCTGCGCGCCGGAGGCAGTGTGCGCGGCCTGACTCGGCGTCTGGCCAGCCGCTGGGCGGTGCGCGCTGGGGAGCGGCGCGACCCGTACGACACGCTCGATGACATCTGTCAGCGGCACGCCGCGCACGGATTCCGGGCGACGTTCTTCTGGATCGCCGCCTCCCCCTCGCGCCGCGACGCCGACTACACGCCGAAGCATCCGATCATCACCGCCCAATTGCGGCAGTTGCAGGAGACCGGGCACGAGTGCGGATTGCACGCCTCGTATGACAGTCTGAATGACCGGCGCCGACTGGAGAATGAACGCGCCGAGCTGGCGTCGGCCGCCGGCGCGCCGATCCGTGCGATAC
>DATKYL010000435.1:0-12071 GCA_035528515.1 Acidobacteriota bacterium
TTCTCGTGATGGCGGCGTTCGGCATCCTGCAAATCGGACTGATCGATCCGATCGTCCTGCTGACACGGGCGACCACCACGTCGGTTCTGCCGGCGCTCGACCGGGGCGCGGGATTGCTGTTTGTCGCCCCCCGGGAGTTTCAACTCGGCTGGATTGCGACCGCTCTCCTGTTAGCGATTCTGATCGCCGCCTACCTGCAGCCGCGGCTCTGGTGCAAGCTTCTGTGCCCTTTGGGTGCCCTTCTGGGTGTCTTCTCGCGTTGGTCGGTCTTTTATATCCATCGCACACAGTCTGTCTGCACCGATTGTGAGTTATGCGCCGCATCGTGTCAGGCGGGCGCCGACCCCGATATCCATCTGCGAAAATCCGAGTGCATGCTGTTGTTCAATTGTCTGGAAACCTGCCGGCCCGATGCCCTGAGTTTCGGCCCGGTGCGCCGCGAGCCGAACCTCAGTCCCCCGGTCGCCGGACCGGAGATAACCCGCCGCCGCCTGATCGGCGCGATTCTTGCCGGGCTGGCGACGCCGCTCTTCCTGCGTTCGCATCGGGCGACCGCCGCCGCGCCGCGTCCCCAGTTGATCCGGCCCCCGGGGTCGCGTCCCGAACCGGACTTCCTCGCCCGGTGTATCAAGTGCGAGGAATGCATGCACATTTGCCCGACCAATGTCCTGCAACCGTCGATGACCGAGGCCGGGTTCGAGGGATTCTGGACGCCGGTGCTGAAGAATACGGTCGGCTACTGCGAAGTGAATTGTGTGCTCTGCGGCGAGGTCTGCCCGACCGGTGCGATCGACAAGATTACCCTCGACCGCAAGCTGGGACGCGGCGAACACGAGGGCAACCCGATCGTCCTCGGGATCGCCTTCTTCGATCACGGCCGCTGCTTGCCGTGGGCGATGAACCGTCCCTGCGTGGTCTGCCAGGAGGTCTGTCCGACGTCGCCAAAAGCCATTCTCACCGATGAGGTCACCGTCGAGGAGAAGGGTCGGCAGATCCTGCTCAAGAGGCCGCGTGTCGATCCGGATCTCTGCATCGGCTGCGGTATCTGCGAGCACGAATGTCCAGTCACCGACCGGCGGGCGATCTATGTCACATCGGTGGGCGAAAGCCGATCCGAACGCAATCAGATGATTCTCGAAAAATATCCGGAAAGCAGGAGGGCGTTATGAAACGTCGCGATTTCATCAGCACATTCGGTATCGGCGCGGGGGCGGCGGTGGCCACCGGCATTGCCGGATGCGGCGGCGGCGGCGAAACGGCGCAGCAGGCGGCCGGAGGGAATGACTCCACCAAGGCCGGCGATTCGGCGGCAGGGATCAAGAAGTACGCGGCTATCGGTGCGACCGGCCTGAAGATGTCGGACATCTCGATGGGATGCGGTGCACTGGACAACCCGTATGTCGTTGAACGCGCCCTCGATCTGGGAATCAACTACTTCGACACCGCGCCGGACTACGGTAGCGGCCAATCCGAAGAAGCGCTCGGCAAGGTCTTCGCCGATCCCGCCAAACGGGACGGGTGCATCATCGTGTCCAAGCTCTGCAAGATGGGCCGCTACGGCGGGCATTTCCCGCCCGGCACCTCGGAAGCCGACCTCATCGCGGAAGTCGAAGGTAGCCTGACCCGCCTGCAGACCGACCACATTGATATCCTGCAAGTCCATGCGATTGCCGAACGCGAAGACGACGGACCTCGCCTCATCGACCCGGAGATGCTCTCGGCGGTTGCTAAGCTGAAGGAGCAGGGGAAGGTCCTGCATCTCGGGACCACCTCCCACGGCCCGCACGGGATGGAGGATCTCCTGATTCAGGCAATCGAATCCGGACACTACGAGATGATCATGGCTGCCTTCAACTTTATGGAGCACCCGCGGCTCAGCGAGGTGCTCAAGAAGGCGCAGGAACACAATGTGGGAGTGGTCGCGATGAAGACCCTCGCCGGTGCCAAGCTCGAAGACCTTTCCGGCTTCAAAGGAGAAACCGGGAGTATCCCCGAGGCGGCGTTCAAGTGGGTGTTCACGCATCCGGAGGTCACCGGCCTGGTCGTCACAATGCGGACAACCGCCGAAGTCGAGTTCTTTGCCGCATCTTCAGGCAAACGCTTCACCGCCGCCGATCAGAAGATTTTAGACCAGTACGCCGATGCCGTATGGTCGCACTACTGCCGCACCGGCTGCGGCGACTGCCTGGCGCACTGCCCGCATGGAGTGGCGGTGGCGGATGTCCTGCGTTACGATATGTACTACACGTCGTACCGGGACCATCTCCAGGCGCTGTCGAAATACCATCAACTCCCGGCCGGTGCGAAACCCAACGCCTGCACCAGTTGTGATGGTCCCTGTCTGGCGGGTTGTCAGTTCGGTCTGCCGGTAAGGGAACGCCTGATCCAGGCGGCGGAGCGACTCCATCTGGCGTGACGGATAGGCGAGCAAAAGGAAACTGAATCGTGGGGACCTGCTCGACGCCTACGTCAGCGGCACGAGCCGCCCCTCGCGCATAATCGGCACAACCGGCACCGAATCGACCGCGGCGCAGACCGAGAGATCGGCGCCGAAACCGAGGTCGATCAGAAATCGGCCGTGCTCGCACTGCCACATCGCCATTGCCGGATCATCCTTGTAGTGGTCCCAAAGTGTCTGCGCGGTGAGCGCGCCGTCGTTGACCAGTTCCAGGTTCGGGTCGATTTCCCAGAGCTTGGCGATCAGCGCGCCGGCGCCGACTGCATCCTCGAGCGCGAAACGCGACAGCTTCCCCGAACAGGCGATCAATGTCGGCCGATTGAGCCCGGCAATATACGTCGCGGCCGCTGACAGGTTGACCAATCCGGCAACCACCACATCTGCACCGGCGGGAGCCCCGGCGATTGCGACCACCCCGTTCGTCGAGGAGTAAATCAGATTCTTCCCGCCGACGACTTCCGGCGTGTATTCCAACGGCGAGTTGCCGAGATCGAATCCCGGCAGCTTCCGGCCGCCCCGTTCGCCGCACACCAGGGCGCCGGGGTCTTCGGAAGCCTTCTTCAGGTTCAGCGCTTCTTCGTGGTCGACAACCGGAATAATCGCGCGGGCCCCGTTCGACAACGCCGTACAGAGCACGGTCGACGCCCGGAGAATGTCGATCACAACATAGGCGCCCAGCCCGTTGCCGAACAACGCGATGTCCGCCGGACGCGAACCGGAGAGAAGGCTGACCGAAAGATGCATAAGGCGTCAGCGCCGGCTCGTCCCTTTGACGAACGGTGGTTTGATCACGATGGCCGGTACGCTCTTGCCACGGATGACAATCGCGATCCGTGAGTCGGGTTTGGCGTGTGCGGCGGCGACATACCCGAGCCCGATTCCCTTATCCAATGACGGCGAGTGGGATCCCGACGTCACTGTGCCGACCGTTTTTCCGTCGACTTGGATCTCACACCCATGCCGCGGTATCGCCCGCTCCTCCATCACAAATGCAGCCAGCTTGCGTGATGGTCCCGACTGCTTGACGGCCGCCACCGCCTCGTGGCCGATGAACGGAACCTCTTTGTCGATCTTGACCGTCCACCCGAGCCCCGCCTCGATCGGGTTGGTGGTCTCGTCGATGTCGTTGCCGTGGAGGGGGTAGCGCATCTCGAGACGCAGCGTGTCGCGCGCTCCGAGACCGACTGCGGTCACATCGAATTCCTGCCCCGCCTCCATAGCCGCATCCCAGCAGGCTTCTGCCAGCTCGTTGGGCATGTAAATCTCGAACCCGTCCTCGCCGGTGTAACCGGTCCGCGAAAAGAGAATCGCGGTCCCGTTGACGTTGCCGACCGCCCCGTGGTAAAACCCGACTTGCGAGAGATCGTACGACACCAGACGGCTCATGACGACCTCGGCCTTGGGGCCTTGGATCGCGACCAGCGCCAATTCAGCGGACCGATTCTTGAGCGCGACACCCTCGGGTACGTGCTCCGAGAGCCAGGCAAAGTCCTTGTCGACGTTGGCGCCGTTGACGACGAGGAAGGCCTTGCCCGGCAGGTGGTACAGGACGAGATCGTCGATGATGCCCCCGTCCTCGTTGAGCATCATCGTGTACTGGGCCTCATAGGTGTGGACCGAGGCGACGCTGTTGGTCGTGACCCGTTCGAGGAATTCCAGCATTCCCGGCCCGGAAACCTCGATCTCACCCATGTGCGAAAGATCGAACAGTCCCACCCCGCTGCGCACCGCCCGGTGTTCCGGGATGATGCCACAGTACTGGATCGGCATCTGATACCCGGCAAACGGGGCCATGCGGGCACCGAGCGCCTGATGTCTGTCGAAAAGCGGGGTCTTCTTCAATGATTCCGTCAAGGTCCATGTCCTATCCCCGGCGCGACCGCCGGTTGACGTGTTTTCTGCAGACAGCCTATTTCGCCTGCTGCCGCGTGTAGTTCAGCAGCCCGCCGGCGATCAGAACGTCCTTGTTGAACGGTGACAGCGCGTACGTGAGACGGAGCTCGGTGCCTTTCGTCTTGTTCTGCGCCACGATCTCCGCGTCGGCCCGGATCGCGTCGATAACGTTCTCAAGTACGATCTCATCCCCCTGCTCGATCCGGTCGTAGTCGGCGGGATCGGCGAACGTCAGCGGCGGGATGCCGAAGTTCACGAGGTTGGCGTGATGAATGCGCGCGAAGGTCTTGGCGATCACGGCGCGCAGCCCCAGATACATGGGGGCGAGCGCCGCGTGCTCGCGCGACGAACCCTGGCCGTAGTTCTCGCCGCCAACGATGATGCCGCCGCCTTTTTCCCTGGCCCGTTTCGGGAAATCGGGATCGACCCGCACGAACACAAACTCGGAGATCGCCGGGATATTCGAACGCAACGGCAAGACCTTGGCGCCCGCCGGCATGATATGATCCGTCGTGATGTTGTCCCCGACTTTGAGCAGGATCTCGCCGGCGATGGTCGCGGCCAGCGGTTTCTGGGTCGGCAGGGGTTTGATGTTCGGGCCGCGCACGATTGCGACGGAACCGCCGTCGTCGGGGGGGGTGATAATGAACCCGTCGTCAATCGGAATCTCGGTGGGCAGGGTCACCTTCGGCTCGGCGCCCCAGTCGCGCGGGTCGGTGATCACCCCCGCCAGCGCCGCGACCGCACAGACCTGCGGTGACGCGAGATACACGTTGGCATCCTTCGTCCCTGATCGTCCCACGAAGTTGCGGTTGAAACTGCGGATCGAAACCGCGCCGGACGGCGGTGCCTGACCCATCCCGATGCACGGCCCGCAGGCCGACTCGATGATGCGCGCGCCGGCCGCGATGATGTCGGTCAATGCGCCGATCTGCGCCACCGCCGTGAACACCTGCCGCGAACCGGGGGTGACGGTCATGCTCAGGTTCGGGTGTACGTGCTTTCCCTTCAGAATCGCCGCCGTCACCATCAGATCGTACAGCGATGAATTGGTGCACGAACCCACACACACCTGATCGACCGTCATCCCGGCAACCTCGCGCACCGGCACCACACTGTCCGGCGAATGGGGCTGCGCGATCATCGGCTCCAATGTCGACAGATCGATCGTCAGCGTTTCGTCGTACGTCGCATCGGCATCCGGTGACAATTCACGCCAGACCTGTTCGCGTCCCTGCATTGCCAGGAAACGGCGGGTGTTCTCATCCGACGGAAAGATCGATGTCGTGGCGCCCAACTCGGCACCCATGTTCGTGATCGTGGCCCGCTCCGGGACACTGAGCGTGGTGACACCCTCGCCTGCGTATTCCAGTATCCGCCCGACGCCGCCCTTGACCGACAACTGCCGCAGGACCTCCAGAATGATGTCCTTGGCGGCGACCCAGGGCTGCAATCGTCCTTTCAGTTCGACGCGCACGACCTTCGGCATGGTCAGATGAAACGCGCCGCCGGCCATCGCCACCGCCACGTCCAGGCCGCCCGCGCCGATCGCGATCATGCCCAGCCCGCCGCTTGTGGGGGTGTGCGAGTCGGATCCCAAGAGCGTGCCGCCGGGAACACCGTAGCGCTCGAGATGCACCTGGTGGCAAATCCCGTTGCCCGGGCGCGAGAAATCGATTCCATACTTCGCCGCCACCGACTGCAAGTACCGGTGATCGTCGGCGTTCTCAAAGCCCGCCTGCAGCATATTGTGGTCGACATACGAAACCGACTTCTGCGTGCGCACCCGGTCGATCCCGAGCGCCTCGAACTGCAGATAGGCCATCGTCCCGGTCGCATCCTGCGTCAACGTCTGATCGATCCTGATGGCGATCGGCTTGCCCTGCTCGGGCGTCCCATCGACCAAATGATCCCCGACAATCTTCTGGACGAGATTCTTTCCCATTATTCACCTCACGATGTACGGCGGGACGCAGCCAATCGCCCGCAACGGTAATCCACATGAACGCGTCTGTTTGTCTGCCCGACCGACGTTTCCGTCTGATCGGGTTGGACTACACTGCCACCCGGCGACGGCCTCGGGGCGTTTTCGCGCCCCCGCGGGGCCGTGGTGCGGGTGCCTTCATCCCCAACTCACCGCGCAGGAACTGCCCGGTGTATGACTTTGGCTCCCGGGCCACGTCCTCCGGCGTTCCCACCGCCACCACCCGACCGCCGTCGTCACCGCCTTCCGGTCCGAGATCGATAATCCAGTCGGCGGTCTTGATGACGTCCAAGTTGTGCTCAATCACGACCACCGTGTTGCCCCGGTCAACCAGTTCGTTCAACACCCCGAGCAACATCCGGATGTCGTCGAAATGCAGACCGGTCGTGGGTTCGTCGAGAATGTAAAACGTCTGACCGGTCGCGGTCTTCGACAACTCGGTCGACAGCTTGACCCGCTGAGCCTCTCCGCCCGAAAGCGTGGTGGCCTGCTGGCCCAGGTGGATGTAACCCAGTCCGACGCGGGAAAGTGTCAAAAGCTTGTTCTTCACCCGCGGGATGTTGGCAAAAAACGTGAGCGCCTCATCCACCGTCATGTCGAGCACATCGGCGATGCTCTTACCTTTATAGATCACCTCGAGCGTCTCGCGATTATACCGCTTCCCCTTGCAGACCTCGCAGGGAACGTACACGTCGGGGAGAAAATGCATCTCGATCTTGATGATGCCATCGCCCTGACAGGCCTCGCAACGCCCGCCTTTGACGTTGAACGAGAAGCGACCCGGCTGATACCCGTGAATCTTCGCCTCCGGCAGTTGTGCAAACAGATCGCGGATGAATGTGAAGACGCCGGTGTAGGTGGCGGGGTTCGAACGGGGCGTGCGGCCGATGGGCGACTGATCGATGGCGATCACCTTGTCGAGTTCGTCGAGACCCTCGATCCGCTGATAGGGAAGAGGCGGCTGCTTCGAACTATAGAAGTGGCCGGCCAGAATCCGGTGCAGCGTCTCGTTGATCAGAGTCGACTTCCCTGAGCCCGAGACACCGGTGACGCACGTGAACAGGCCGAGCGGGATCTCGGCCGTGATCTTCTTCAGGTTATTCCCGTGGGCGCCCATGATCCGCAAAATGGCGCCGTTCCCGTTGCGTCGGCGCGGAGGGACGGCAATCGCCTTCTTGCGTGCCAGATACTGTCCCGTCAGCGATTGACGGGAGCGCATGATCTGGTTGGGGGAGCCCATCGCCACGATCTCGCCGCCGTTCTTCCCCGCACCCGGGCCCAGATCGACCACAAAGTCGGCCGACTCGATCGTCTCGCGATCGTGTTCAACGACGATCACGGTGTTCCCCAGATCACGCAGCCCGTGCAGGGTATCGAGGAGGCGGCGGTTATCGCGCTGGTGCAGTCCGATAGATGGTTCATCAAGGATGTAGAGGACCCCCATCAGACGCGACCCAATCTGGGTAGCCAGACGGATCCGCTGGGCCTCGCCCCCCGACAGCGTCTGCGCCGCCCGGTTCAGAGTGATGTAATCGAGGCCGACGTTGACCAGGAACAGAAGCCGTTCGTTGATCTCCTTGAGGATCTGCCGCGCGATCTGCCGTTCCCGCGCGTTCAGGCGCAGGTGCGCGAAGACCTCGGCTGCCTGCTTGATCGACAACCGCACCACGTCGTCGATCGAGCGCCCGCCGATCTTGACCGCCAGTGCCTCCGGTTTCAGCCGCGCCCCCTCGCAGTCGGGGCAGGGCGTGATCCGCATGTACTGCTCGATCCATTGCCGGACCGCCTGGGACTCGGTCTGCCGATACCGGCGTTCGAGATTGGGAATCACGCCCTCGAACCGTCCGGTAAACTCCCCCTTCCCTTTCCCGTTGCTGTGCTCATAGGAGTAGCTAAACTCCTTGCGGCCCGAGCCGTACAGAAGGACCTGCTGCGCCTCCTTGGTGAGGTCACAGAAGCGGGTGCGGAAGTTGAAGTTATAGTGATTTGCCACCCCGCGGAGCAGATAGCGGTACCAGTTTGCCGGGTCCTCCCCCCACGGAGCGATCGCTCCCTCAAAGATCGAACGTCGCAGATCGGGGACGATGTACTCCGGATCGATTTCCATCTTATGGCCCAACCCGCCGCACTTCGGGCAGGCGCCGAAAGGCGAGTTGAACGAGAACAACCGGGGCGCTGGTTCCTCAAACGATAACCCGCAGTCCGGGCAGGCAAAATCCTCAGAGAAGACCGCCTCCTCGCCCCCGGCAATGGCCACCCGGGCCGTGCCGCCCGCCAATTGCAGGGCCGTCTCCAGCGAATCGGCCAGTCGCGACTTGATCGCCGGCCCCGTAACCAGCCGGTCGACCACCGCTTCGATCGTATGCTTGACCTTCTTGTTGAGCCGCGGAGCGTCCTCGATGTCGAAAACCTCACCGTCGATACGGACCCGAACCAGCCCCTTCTTGCGGATCTGCTCTAATACGTCCCGATGCTCCCCTTTGCGACCGCTCACCACAGGGGAAAGGATCAACAGCCGGGTCCGCGGCGGCAGACCGAGGATGTGATCGACCATCTGCGAGACCGTCTGCCGCGCGATTGGCTTACCGCAACGGTAACAGTGCGGCACCCCGACGCGGGCGAAAAGCAGACGCAAATAGTCATAGATCTCCGTCACGGTGCCGACCGTGGATCGTGGGTTCTTGGCCGAACTCCGCTGTTCGATCGAGATCGCAGGTGAGAGCCCGTCGATGAAGTCGACGTCCGGCTTCTCCATCAGACCCAGAAACTGCCGGGCATAGGCCGACAACGACTCGACATACCGCCGCTGCCCCTCGGCGTAGATTGTGTCAAAAGCCAGCGAGGACTTCCCCGACCCTGACAGGCCGGTGATTACGACCAGCTTGTCGCGGGGGATCTTGAGTGTGAGGTTCCGGAGATTGTGCTCCCGGGCGCCTTTGATGTGAAGAAAACGTCCCATCGATCCCGAACCCACGATGCCGTAATCATTTAGTCGCCCTGACACGCCACTCATGGTCCTGCCCGGCGACCGTCCCGAAGGGCCGGTGATCGGCCCAAACCTGACAAGTTATGCCAGGCCCGGGGCGATGGCAATCAATTAGGGGAATTCCTGCCAGCATCGCCGGACGAGCCAAAAAGGGGGGAATAAACGACGCGGCCGCGGGTAATTGCGAGTGAGGCAGGTGCAACCCGGCGATTCAAGGTGGAACGGGTGGCCGGCGAGATGTCCCTGGGGAATCGCGGCTATTGTGGACGGTGGGTGCAAGTGAGTTTCCAGAAAGCGTTTGACCCGCGGAAGCCGCACGCCGTAGATTCGGGTCTGTTTTGTCCGGCGGGCCGGGCTTGAGGGATGCCGCCCGTCAGAGTGATCGGTCCCTAAAACGGAGAGTGGACGATTGAAAGGCACGACGCGACTTCTGATTGGTAGCGGTCTTTGCGCGCTGATCGTCACGGCCGCCATCGGAACGTGGTCCCCTGCTCACGCAGCTGGCTTCGCGACTTCGGGCGTCGGCATCAAGGCGCGTGCGATGGGCGGAGCGTTCCGAGGTATCGCCGACGATTGGAGCGCGGCAGCCTACAACCCCGCCGGTCTGGCTTTCCTCGAGCGCAACGAAATGAACCTCAGCTTGGGCATCTATAATCCGCGCGTCACCTACACGCCGAATGTTCAGCCCAGCGGTGTCAACATCGGCTTCGACGAAGTCAACGGCCTGGACGTGCCGCCGATCGATGATGTTTGGCCGATTCCGTCAATGGCGGGTATTTGGGTGCCGGAGGACATGGAAGGCACGGCATTCGGTCTGGCGATCTACTGGCCACACGATGTCAACTACGGCTGGGACTTGTATCGGCAGCCGCCCTCCTATGACAGTGATTACGATTACACCCGCGAGAACTACCGCACCGATCTCGACGTCCTCGACATTCATCCCGTTTTCGCGCGGCGCCTCAGTGAGTCGTTCTCCATCGGTGCCGGTCTCTCGCTGACGCGAGGCGACCTCGTGTACCGCCGCATCCTGTTCGTTGAGAACACGCTCGGCTGGCCCTATGATGTTCAGCCCTACGACAACTTTGTCGGCGATCTCTGGATGGAGGGCAACGGTTTCTCCGTCGGCGGCAACTTGGGGATCATGTGGAAACCCTCGGCGAGCTTCTCCTTGGGGGTCAGTTTCCAGACGCCCGTCCGCGTGCCCCTCGAAGGGAACGCGGAACTGAACATGGCTTGGCCGAGGAACCTTGAACTCGCCAACGACCAGTTGACCCAGGACAAAGACGGCGACAACAAAAGCGACTTCAACCGTACCGTCTACGTCGGCAACAAAGACGTGTCCCGGGGCGCACCCAGCTACTCATCGACCCGCTGGAGCTTCGATCTCAACCTGCCGGCTCAATTCGGCGCCGGCATCGGCTGGAGCGCGAGTGAGCGCGTCACCTTTGCCTTCGACCTGGCCATGACTTTCTGGTCGAGCGTGGATGAGTGGTCCGTCACTTTCACTGACGGTGGTCTGCTCACCAACGTGGACTCGCTCCCGCCGGTCACCACGCTTGTGGTGCCGTTCAACTGGGAGGATCAACTGCGCCTCTCCGGCGGTACCGAGTATTGGGCGCGCGAGAATCTCATTCTGCGCGGTGGCCTGTACTGGGAGTCGGGCGCCGCGGTCGATGAAACGTTCACCCCGAATTTCCCCGATGTCGGGGATCGGGTCGGCGTCACGGGTGGTTTCTCCTACGCGATCGAAGATCGCTGGGAGATCGCCGCAGCACAGGAAATCACGTTCTTCTCGGAACGGACGGTCGAATCACAGGGTGGAGCGGACGGCGTTTCGGCTTTCCCCGGCGATTACTCGCTGACACGGTGGGAAACGCTCGTGTCGCTGAGATTTCGTTTCTGATCGGGAGGCGATAGGCTATGAGGAGTCTCATTAAACGAATCGGCATAGCGGCGACGGTCGGTGCGGCCCTGCTTCTGGTGGCCGCCGCCTGTTCCGAGCGCGAGAGCCCCCTGGGGCGCACGGCGGCGGAACCGGGCACCATCGATCGGGAACCGCTCAGTTTCGACGTGCTGCAGCTGAACGACTACGGCGACTCGCCTTCGCGTCAGATTATCACCGCCTATGCGACGGACGAGGATCCGTCGTTGCCGCAACAGCCGATGCCGGTCCTCTATCTTCTGCACGACTGGCAGGGTGATGCCCTGGAGTTTCAAGGCTATAATCTTCAGGCATTGCTGTCGGATATGTACGCGAAAGGTGAAATCGGCCGCATGATGGTGGTCACGGTCGATGCATCGAACGGTCTCGGCGGTTCGTTCTATCGCAATGCCGGGACGATGGGCGACTACGAGGATGTTCTGGCGGCGACCATCGACCACGTCGAAAAACACACCCGGGCCTACACCGCCGGGGGCCGCATGGCGCGGGCGATTTCCGGTCACGGCATGGGAGGCTACGGTGCGTTTCGTTTCGCACTCGATCGCCCCGAAATGTTCGGGGCCGTGTCCTCGATGTCCGGTCCACTCTCGTTCGGGGAGCAGAACAGCGATTTCGGCATCTGGGGCACACTGGTGCCGCAGGTCTTCACCGAAATCGACATCGTCCCGCCCGACGCTGAAATGAGCGTCTATCCACGTCTGGCGGCCGCGCGCCATACCCTCCGGAATACCGCGTTGTTCGTGGCGATGAGCGGGGCCTTCTCGCCCCACCCGCTGCGGTCGCTTGATTCCCTCGGCATGCTGAT
>DATKYL010000436.1:0-3583 GCA_035528515.1 Acidobacteriota bacterium
GGCGCGCGCTTTCAATCCGGAGATCGCGGTGCGCACCGAGGACGGACATGTCCTGGTGACCCGCCCCTCGGATCACCGGCGCCATCGGGCACTGCACGGTCTCACGCGGGCCCTGATTCAGAACATGGTGACCGGCGTCTCAACCGGGTATCGCAGGACACTCGAGATTATCGGCGTCGGTTATCGCGCCGAGTTGATCGGTAAGCAGTTGAATCTCACCATCGGCTACTCGCATCCGATTCTGGTGACGCCACCGGAGGGCATTACGTTCGGCGTCGAAAAGCAGACGCAGATCGCCGTTGAGGGCATCTCCAAGGATCTGGTTGGCGAAGTGGCCGCGATGGTGCGCCGTTTTCGGCCACCCGAACCCTACAAGGGCAAGGGAATACGCTACACCGGCGAAGCGGTACGCCGCAAGGCCGGCAAGAGCGCGGTGAGCTAAACGGCTGAATGGCTTGAGGATCAGGTTGTGGATCGATTGCGGTTGAAATCAAAACGGGCCCAGCGGCGGCGGCTGCACGTGCGCACGAAAGTGGCGGGGACCAGCGAACGCCCGCGTTTGACGGTCTCTAAGTCCCTGCGCAACACGACGGCACAGCTGATCGATGATCTCGGGGGACGGACGCTCGTCTACTGGTCGACGCAGTCTCCCGGCGCCCTCCCGGATGGTCAGAAGATGACCAAGACCGAGGCGGCGCGGATCATCGGGAAAAAGCTGGCCGAACTCGCCGTGGAAAAGGGCCTGCGCCGCGTGATCTTCGACCGGAACCGTTACCGCTACCACGGTCGCATCAAGGCGGTAGCCGAGGGTGCACGGGAAGGCGGACTGGAGTTCTGAACCGCTGAGTCTGTTCGCGGTCCGCTGAAACGGCGGGCGCGCGGAGAGCGGCAGCAAGGAGAAATGATTTGTGGCGCGGTGCACCAGAGACGGGTGAGCTGACCGAAAAGGTGATCTACGTCAACCGGGTGGCGAAAGTCGTAAAGGGCGGCCGCCGGTTTTCGTTTACGGCGCTGGTGGCAACCGGTGACCGTAAAGGGAACGTTGGCGTCGGTCTCGGCAAGGCGAAGGAAGTGGCCGAGGCGATCCGCAAGGGTCTCGAGGCGGCGAAGAAGGCGATGGAACCGGTGACCCTCCGGAGCGGGACGATTCCCTATCAGGTGACGGGTGTTGCCGGGGCCGCGCGCGTGCTGCTGCGACCGGCGTCACCGGGTACCGGCGTGATCGCTGGCGGTGCGGTGCGCGCCGTCCTGGAATCGGCCGGCGTCCAGGATGTGCTGACGAAGTCCTTGGGATCGCCCAACCCGCATAACGTGGTCAAGGCGACGCTTGACGGTCTGCGGCAATTGCGGGTCGTGCACGATCTGGAGCAGTTCCGCCGTAAGCTGGCAGGTCGAGCGGAGGGCAATCGCGCCCCCGCAACAGAGAGTGTTGCCCCGACGGCCGACGAGGCCCCAGCGCAATAGAAACCTGTGAATGGGAATGATGGCAAACCGACTGAAAATTACCTATGTCCGCTCGACGATCCGTGCGATCGAGCGTCACAAGCGTACGATACGCGCACTCGGATTTCGCAAGCTCTACCAAACGGTCGAGCACATGGATTCACCGTCGATCCGGGGGATGGTCCGGTCGGTGCAGCACTTGGTCAAAGTCGAGGAAGTGGAGTAAACGGAGTCGGCGCGGGATGACCGAGCCGATGCGATGATACATATGGATATCGATCTCTCCAATCTGAAACCGCCCGCGGGCTCACGCAAGAAACCGAAACGCGTGGGGCGCGGACCCGGATCCGGGCACGGCAAGACGTCGACGCGCGGACACAAGGGCCAGTATGCGCGCTCCGGCTCCAAACGCCGGGCGCACAAAGAGGGCGGGCAGATGCCGTTGCACCGCCGCCTCCCCAAGCGCGGCTTTTTCAATCCCTTCCGCGTGGAGTATCAGGTCGTCAACGTGGCGGGGCTGGCTGCGGCGGCGGGCGCCGAAACCGTTGACGTCGACGCCATGGTGCGGATGCGCCTGGTGAGGTCCCGATCCAAGCCCGTGAAAATCCTGGGTGACGGCGCCATCGACCGCTCCGTTGCGGTCAGCGCCCATGCCTTCACACGGACGGCACGTGAGAAGATCGAGGCGGCGGGCGGGACATGCACGATCGTCACCTTCGCGACGTCCCGACCGACGGATCATCCGACACCCGCCGGGTCACAGGAGTGACCATCGGACCAGGCAGCAGGATATCTGAGCGAGGTACAGGCCGACAGTGATCAACACGTTTCAGAACATCTTCAGGGTCGAAGAACTCCGGCGGCGGATTCTGTTCACCGTCGGGAT
This sequence comes from Acidobacteriota bacterium, assembly GCA_035528515.1. Taxonomy (GTDB): domain Bacteria; phylum Zixibacteria; class MSB-5A5; order WJJR01; family WJJR01; genus DATKYL01. The sequence goes on from DATKYL010000436.1 coordinate 2,330, forward strand.
TCTGATCGTCTACCGTATCGGCGGGCATATTCCCACGCCCGGCATCGATGCGCAGGCCTTGGGTGCGTTCTTTGCCGGCGCCGGCGGCACGCTGTTCGGCATGTACGACATGTTCGTCGGCGGCGCCTTCTACAAGGCCACGATTTTCGCCTTGGGGATCATGCCGTACATCTCCGCCTCGATTATCATCCAGCTTCTCGGGTCGGTGATTCCCTACTTCCAGCGTCTCCAGAAGGAAGGGGAAGAGGGACGCCGCAAGATCACGCAGTACACGCGTTACGGGACGGTTCTCCTGGCGGCGGCGCAGGCCTTCGGTACGGCTCTGTTTCTCGAATCGATCAACGCCGGTCAGGGGATGCCGGTGGTACCGGTGCCCGGCTGGGGCTTCATGTTCATGACGATCGTGACCTTCACGACGGGCACGATCTTTATCATGTGGCTCGGCGAGCAGATCACCGAGCGCGGGATCGGCAACGGAATTTCGCTGATCATTTTCATCGGTATCATCGCTCGTTTCCCGCAGGCCGTCTTCGATGAAATCCGCGAGCTGTTCGCCGGTCGCCGCGGTCTGTTCACCGAACTCGGTGTCCTGGTATTCATGATCGCCGTGGTCGCCGCCATCGTGCTCGTCACGCGGGCGCAACGCCGGATCCCGGTGCAATACCCGAAACGCGTCGTGGGACGGAAAGTCTACGGCGGCCAGGCGACGCACATCCCGCTGTCGGTGAATACCGCCGGGGTTATCCCGATCATCTTCGCCCAGTCGATCATGTTCGCACCCCAGACGTTCATGTCGTTCTTCCCCAACGTCGAATGGGTTCAGGAACTGGGGGCGTACTTCAATCCCGGCACCGCTGTCTACTCGATCATCTACGGGCTGATCATCGTCTTCTTCGCCTTCTTCTACACGGCGATCGTGTTTAACCCGGTCGACCTTGCGGATAACATGAAGAAGTACGGAGGGTACATCCCGGGTATCCGCCCGGGCAAACGCACCTCCGACTACATCGATAAGGTCCTGACTCGGATTACGCTGCCGGGAGCGATCTTCTTCGCCCTGGTCGCCGTTCTGCCGTACGTGCTGATCCGGCAGATGAACGTGACCTACTACTTCGGTGGTACGGGACTGCTCATTGTGGTCGGCGTGGCGCTCGACACGCTGCAGCAGATCGAATCACACCTGCTCATGCGCCATTACGACGGTTTCATGAAAACGGGAAGGATACGCGGCCGCTCCATGATGTAGCGGCCCTG
>DATKYL010000437.1:0-15570 GCA_035528515.1 Acidobacteriota bacterium
CTGGAAAAAGTCCCGTTGTAATCCGCGTAGTCTTCCGCGTTGATGTCACGCACGTACGTGTTGTCGCCGGTGTAGCGCTTGATGTCCCGGTAGTCCAGTGTGGAGATGAGCCCCTGTCCCGACAACTGCCAGGAGAGATTCCGGTGCAGCATGACGCTGGCGGTGAGGTGCAGGGAGATTTCGTCCTTATCCAGGTCGGCGAAGATCGCGTGGTCGTCATCGTCGTTGTCGAGCCAGCGGGTCCCGTTGAACGTGCGGTGGTAGTCGGCGCCCGCCTCGAATTCGAGATTGCTGCGGGGGCGGTACTCGACGCCCACGTAGTTGGCCCACCACGACCCACCGCGATCGCTGCCGCTGTTGATATTGGTGTCGAACGAGAGCTTGTGTCGCCGGTCGGTGATGAGAAACGTCCCGCCACTCCAGGTTGGGTGGACCGGCCACTCCCAGAGCCCGTTGCCGCGAGTCTCAAGGTCGCTGTATTTTTCGGTCTGTATGTTGACGCTATATCCAACCGACCAGAAGTTGGTCAGTTCGAAGTACGAGTTTATGTTGCCGCGGCGATAGATGTCATCGCCGGCGTAGTTCCACCCGGAATGGAATGAGCATTGGTTCCAGGTGTTGCGGAAAATCCACCAATTGTCCTGCGTGCGGTACATGAACCAGCCGCCGATCTCACGGTAGTCGTTGCGGCTTGTATACCCGAGGCGGTTGATCTGGAGATTCGGATCCTTGATGGTGAGATCGATTGCGCCTCGAAGGTGCCGGCCCGACGCTTTCGCAAAATTGGCGCTGACCCCAAACCCGATGTCCTCTTTGTCCACCCGACTGAAAACCGTCTGCCCGCTGAAGTTCCAGACGCCGTTGTTCGTGAACAGGCGCCAGTCGACTCCCCCGGTCACGGCTGGGTGATAGGTGTCCTGACTGACCAGCGTGAACAGGCCGCCCACATGTGAATTCTGGAGGACATCCTGTTTGATCCGAAAGGCCGAGTAGTTGGCGATCGGCTCGACGACTGCCTCCCGCGTTTCCCCCTCGGTCGTCATGTATGTCTCTGATTCTTCCTCGGTCACCGCATTGAGCAGGGCAACCGATGTCCCTCCGGAAAGCTTGCCGGTGATCTTGGCCGCGCCGAGAATGCTGGTGGCATCGGGTCGATCCAGCGTGTAATCGCTGAGGTCATCATCGACGCTGCCACTGGGTGGCCGACCGACGCGGCGCGAATAGAAGAGTGAAAACGGGGTTTCGTACAAGTCCGACCCCTCGATGAAGAACGGGCGGCGTTCGGGAAACCACGTCTCGAAGGCGGAGAGATTGAGTACCGGCGCGTCCAACTCGACCTGGCCGAAATCCGGGTTGATGGTCGCGTCCAGCGTCAGATTGGACGCTAAACCATACTTGACATCGACCCCAACGTTGCCGAGCGCTTCCCGGCCATCCCGGTTGGCCTCTGTCTCGTTGCCGATCTCGGCTGACGAGACGGCATAAGGCAGAATCTCAAGGTGTGTTGCGGGTTTGATGCCCTTGAGGCCCGTCAGGTGGCCGTAATGAGCGGTCAATCCACTCTCGCTTGCTGGGGCAAAAGACCACCACGTGACCTCCTCCTTGTGGTTGACTTCACGGGAGAAATTCACACCCCAGACATGCTCTCCGCTCTCGGTGAAACGGAGACAATGGTACGGGATACGGTACTCGGCGGCCCAGCCCCAAGGATGAATCCTGGCGGCACCCTCCCAGACGCCGTTCCAGGAACCATCCGTCCGGGTGTCGTCGAAGATCCGACCGTCCATCAGAACGCCTGCCGCCGAGATATAGAACTGGTTGCCCGTCTGATGGTCGTGGTAGGGATCGAGACGAACAACTACCAGGTCGGATTCGCTGCTCCTGTCGCGCCGGACCAGTTGCCGCCGGATTTTCTCGGGTTCCGAATCATAGCACCAGAAGGCGACATACAGCGCGTCGTCGTCATAAGTCACCGCGACGACGGTTGATTCCGTCTCCGCCTCCCCTTCATCAGGATCACGCTGAGTGAAGTTGCGGGCCAGGTCGAGGCCCGGGTCGGACCAGATCGGGTCGTCGAGATTCCCGTCGATGACGGGTGAACGGGAATTGACGCGCGTAGCCCGGACTTCCGGCACCACACGTTCGGTCTGGGTTGAGTCTGCGGCCGCGACCGGGCCGCTGAGAATGAGGGACAGGGCGAACAGACACCCTGCAACACCGAGGCGATACTGCATGCTTGACCTCCCGCTCCTGTTGACTGGAGCCGTTGTCGCCTCGGGAGGTCTCCACCAACATGAGACGGTACGGACAACTAAGGGCTTAGGTTTCAAGAATGTGCGGAGCTCTATAATAAGAAGAGGTATCGACCGCAATCACAATACTACCCCAGCAGTCGCATTTGGGGCGGTAGGCCGTATGCGAGAACCTCAGTACACCCCCGGCCGTATCGAGCTGACGGCAACCGCGCGGCATCGCCATCGTACCGTTGTAGGTCACTGCCTGGGGCGATTGATCCCAACTACAACGGATGTGCGAAGATGAGATCGTTGGCGATCCGGCCCGGGCACAGTCGCCGCTTGCCGGTGATCCCGGACTCCCGCAATCGCGCGACGACAAGGATTGCACTCCCCTGCATCCGGCCGCGGCGGGCGGACACGTCGATCTGATGCGTGGTCTTCTCGACGACCGCGACTCCTCCGATCAGAGATTCCACCAGTAGGACGCCTTCAGCAGCCAGACGTTGTCTGCGCCGCGGGAGAAGAACCGGTCCAACTCGTCATCGAGCGCAAGATTGGTGGTCTTGCTGTCGAACTCGGGACGTGATCGTGTCCACACGAAATACAACGTACTGCCGGGCAGATACTCCCAGCGGACAATCATCATGGAGTTCAGACTGGAAAAAGTCCCGTTGTAATCCGCGTAGTCTTCCGCGTTGATGTCACGCACGTACGTGTTGTCGCCGGTGTAGCGCTTGATGTCCCGGTAGTCCAGTGTGGAGATGAGCCCCTGTCCCGACAACTGCCAGGAGAGGTTCCGCCGCAGCATGACGCTGGCGGTGAGGTGGAGAGAGATCTCGTCCTTATCGAGATCGGCGAAGACCGCATTGTCATTGTTGTCGTTGTCGAGCCAGCGCGTCCCGTTGAACGTGCGGTGGTAGTTGGCGCCGACCTCGAATTCGAGATTGCTGCGGGGGCGGTACTCGATGCCGACGTAATTGGCCCACCATGACCCGCCGCGGTCGCGGCCACCGCCGGGATTAATGTCGAACACGATCTTCCTGCGCGTATCAGTGTGCAGATCCGCCCACCCGGCACAAGTCGGAGTGACCGGCCATTCCCAGAGACCGTTGCCGCGCGTCTCGACATCACTGTACTTCTCAGCCTGCATTTCCACGCCCCACCCGAGCGACCAGAAGTTGGTGAGTTCCCAGGACGAGTTGACGTTGCCGTAGCGGCTGATGTCATCGCCGGCGTAATTCCACGCGGATTGAATGTTGAAGTTATTCCAGGTGTTGCGGAATATCCACCAGTCATCCTGGGTTCGGTACTGCAGCCAGCCGCTCATCACACGGTAGTCGTTGCGGCTTGTATACCCGAGGCGGTTGATATGGAGATTCGGGTCCTTGTTGGTGACCCCGATTGACCCTCGAACATGTTTGCCGGACGCTTTCTCGAGATTGGCGCTGACCCCAAACCCGATGTCCTCGTTGTCCACCCGACTGAAGACCGTTTGCCCGTTGAAGTTCCAGACGCCGTTGTTCGTGTACAGGCGCCAGTCGACCCCGCCTGTGACAGCCGGGTGGTACGTGTCCTGGCTGACGAGTGTAAACAGGCCGCCGAAGTACGAGTTCCGGAGAATGTCCTGCTTGACCCGGAAGACCGAGTAGTTGGCGGTCGGTTCGACGACGGTTTTCCGGGTCTCGCCCTCGGTTGTCATGTATGTCTCGGTCTCTTCCTGGGTTACCGTGTTGAGCAGAGCGACCGAAGTACGCCCTGACAGCTTGCCGGTGATCTTGGCGGCGCCGAGGATGCTGGTGGCGGCGGGACGGTCGAGTGTGTAGTCGTGGAGGTCGTCGTCTACGCCGCCCGTCGGCGGACGACCGATCCGACGGGAATAGAAGAGCATGAACGGTGTCTCGTACAGATCCGCCCCCTCGATAAAGAACGGGCGGCGTTCAGGGAACCAGGTCTCGAACGCCGAGAGATTGAGAACCGGTTGGTCCAGTTCGACCTGGCCGAAATCCGGATTGATAGTCGCGTCCAGCGTGAGATTGGACGCGAGCCCGTACTTGACGTCAACCCCGACGTTGCCCAGATAGTCCCGGCCGTCCGGATTGGCATCCGTGCCGTCGCCGAATTCGGCGGACGAGACCGCATAGGGCAGAATCTCCAGATGCCGGGCCGGTCTAATGCCCGTGAGTCCCGTCAGGTGCCCGTAATGAGAGGTCAATCCGTTCTCGCTTTGGGGAGCAAAGGACCACCAAGTCACTTCACTCTTGCGGTTGACGAGACGGGCGAAATTCACCCCCCAGACGTGCTCCGAGTCCTCGGTGAAACGCAGACAATTGTAGGGGATACGGTACTCGACGGCCCAGCCCCACGGATGGACCTTGGCGGCAGCCTCCCAGACACCGTCCCAGGAATCGTCGGTCCAGTCGTCGTTGTAGACCCGGCCGTCGATGAGGACGCCTGCGGCGGAAACATAGAACTGGTTTCCGGTCTGATGATCGTGGTACGGATCGAGGCGCACTACGACCAGATCGGACTCGCTTTGCCGGTCGCGCCGGACCAGTTGCCGCTGAATCTTGTCGGGCTCCGAATCGTAGCACCAGAAGGCGAAGTACAGCGCGTCGTCATCATACGTCACCGCGACCACGGTCGACTCGGTCGGGGCCACCCCTTCATCGGGATCGCGCTGCGTGAAGTTGCGGGCCAGCTCGAGACCAGGCTTGGACCAGATCGGGTCGTCGAGGTTCCCGTCGATGACCGGGGGATGGGGATTGATGCGTAATGCCTTGATTTCCGGCACGACGCGCTCGGTTTGGGTTGAATCTTGGGCCGCAACCGAGCCGCTGAGAATGAGGAACAGGGCGACCAGACACCCTGCAACACCGACACGATACTGCATGATTGACCTCCCGCTCCCGCTGACCGGAGCCATTGTCGCCTCGGGAGGTCTCCACCCAACATCAGACGGTACGAGCACCTAATGGGTTAGGTTTCAGCGAATCGGGAAAACTGAATAATAAGGAAGTAGCGTCGATATCCATCTTAATGCTACCCTGTCGGTCACATTTGGGACGACGCTATGGAGACGGGGATGACTCTGTATCATTACATGTATGACGTCATCTTGGCGGCAACTCTGAGGCGCTGCCGGCGTACATCGGTAAGGTGCTCCGTGGGATGACAGATCGCCACTACGTCGGAGGTACGAAGATGAGATTGTTGACGATCATTGGGGCGCTGGTGAGCGGCTTCATTCTTGTCGTTAGTCCCGCATTTGCCGGTGAGATTCACGATGCCATTGCTGCCGGTGATCTGGCTCGGGCCCGGACGCTGCTCGCCGGTGACGCGGGACTCATAGAATCGCGGGACGACAGGGATCGGACCCCTTTGCATCTGGCTGCGGCGGGCGGCCACGTCGATCTCGTGCGCCGCCTTCTCGACGAAGGCGCCGATATCGAGGCCGTCGACGGCCGCAACAATACGCCGCTGCTGCCGGCGATCACCGGCAACCATCTGCCCGTGGTGCAACTGCTCGCCGATCGCGGGGCGAATCTCGCGGTGGAGCATCGATCGTTCGGACGCGCGATCGAGGTCGCTTACTGGCAGGAGTGCATGAAGGGGAAGTCGGGGATCACCGAGTTTCTCATGTCCCGCGGCGAACCCTTCCCGCCCGACAATGACGCGGCCATCGCCACGCGGCTGAACCTGGCCGCGACGTTCGGAAATTACGAAATGGCCGTGTTCGCAGTGGGGCTCGGCACTAATGTGAACAAGGTCAGTACAGGCAGCGGAATGACCGAGCTGCACTTCGCGGTTTCCTGCGGCGCGACCGACATCGTCAAGCTCCTGCTCGAACACGGGGTGAGTACTCAGGTTGTGGACAACGAAGGCGTGCCGCCGATGTGGCATGCTGTCGTCGGCGGTTATGTCGATGTTGTGAGACTCCTGTTAGACGAGGGCGCATCCGCCGACTACGTGGACACACTGTCCGGTCGCACACTTCTCCATGTTGCTTCACTCAAGGGGTATGCTCCCATTGTCGAGGTGTTGTTGTCTCTCGGAGCGGATGCCAACGCCGTCGATCATCAGGGGAACGTCCCGCTCTACTATGCGGGACAGTACGGGCACGCCACGGTGGCGCAACTGCTCTCAGCCGCCGGTGCGGTGCGTCCGGATAACTGGGATGAACGTTTGGGCCGTGCATCCGATCTCGATCGACCTGTCCCGCAGGGCGAGGCGGTGGGATGGGCGCTTGAGGGACGCGGCTGGGCAGTGCGAACGGCGGAGCATCTGCTGCTCATTGACTGTCTGCAAAATACGGTGACATCACCGACCGACGCCGGGCTGGCCAACGGTTTTGTCCGTGCGGCGGAGATCGCCGACCAGAATATCTGCGTGCTGTACACGACCTTCCACTGGCCCGACGAGGTCGAGTACGTGCACACGATTGAGGATTCGCTGTCACGCGTCACCTACATCCACAATAAGAATGAACCGTGGCGAGGATGCAGGAACACGGTATACGTCGAACCGTACGAAGTGCATGACGCCGGTGATATCAGGGTGCGCCCGATACAGATCGCTCACTTTCAACCCGGGCTGGCGTTTCTCAGCGAAGTCGACGGCCTGAAGATCTTCAGTTGCAGCTTTGCCGCCGATGAAGAGGAGACGTTCAACCGCGATCTCGATTCGCTGCAAGCCGCAGTCGGCAGCGTAGACATTGCCCTCGTGCCCCTGCCGTCATCGGCCGAGGAAGAGTCTGTGTTCCTCAAGCCGTTGATCGAGAAGTTGGCGCCGAAAATGGTCTGCTTCTCCGATTATCAGCACCGTGCGCGCCTGTACCCGGTGGCAATCGAGACGATCCGCCGCTGGGGACATGACGGTCCCGTGTTCGCACCGGACAATCCGGGTGACCGCTTCGTGTATGAGGGCGAGTGAGAAATCAGCCCTTTCCGTGACGTCCCGACGGATGCGTGGTTCTTCATCGCTACCGATCAGCAGATGCCTCCGTGATCCTGCGTACCCATTCGTGGTACGCTTCATAGGTTTCATCGCTCGGTGCCTCGTGCCCTTTGTCCGCCTCCGGATGAAACTCCACGCGGGCGCCCGTCTGCCTCAGCAAAGTCATGAAGGCCTCGGTCGCTTCGTGAGAGACATTACGATCCCTCTGGCCGTGAAAAACGAAAACCGGTATGTCCCGAAACGCTCCTAACAGATTGGGATCGGTGAAATCCGGATACGCGTTTCCGGGATACCACTCGTTGGCCATGTTGGGACTACCGGAGAAGACGGCCAGCGCCCTGAACTTCTCCGGTGATTCGTAGAAAGTCCGGTACACTCCGTAACCACCCATCGAGAAACCGGTCAGGAGGATGGCCGTCGTATCGATCGGATAATCTGCCACGACGGCGGCGAGCGCCTCGGCGATATCTTCCTGGGCCTGATCGAATGTGAAGCAATTCGAGGTCCCTCGTCCCCGTGGTGCCAGAGCGATGAAACCCTCCGGGATTACGCGCTGCGATCCGCGGAGGTCGTATTCGGTCGACGCGCTCCCGTGCAGATACACAAGGAGCGGGTATCTTCTGTCCGCATCGAAGTCGTCCGGAAGCCAAACCATGTACGGCTGCAGCGAACTGTCGATCACGGATCGATAGGCTCTGCGGAGGAACCCCGTTTGCCCCGCGTACGGGTCCCGGCCGCCGATCGCGGTCTCGATATCGCGCTGCAGCCGGGCCAGTCGTATGCGCTGGGGTGTACAGGTTTCATAGAGCCTCGCCGAATCGATCTGGGCGGTGATTTCCGTCAGCAGAAACTCCATCGTCGTCAGGTTTCTGGGGGAGATGTCGGCGGTCAGCGCCTGAAGACGGGCGCCGACGCTCTCCGGATCGAGCGGTGGCAGGATGGTCAGGCCCGTTTCGCCCTCAGCATCGTTGGTGCGGGATTGCCATTCGATCGTGTAACCACCGGAAGGCAGGCGGCGCGTATCGACGCCGAACGCATGCATGGTGCGGACGGGATCGAGAGGGTACATGGCGCTCTCATATGTGACCAAGTCACCCTCGCCGGCGCGCACCAGGACTACAACTGTGTCTTCACCGGACCACCCCTTGACGGTGACCGCCGTTACCGCCAGGCTGTCGCCCTCGGTGATGTGCCCGCGGTCGGTCACGACAAAGGTCTGGGGCGCACCGGTCACGGCCGGCTCGGCAAACTCCAGGAGCGCGTAGGAGCGCGGGTGCAACTCGCAACCGATGCAATCATCGTGCACGACATCGTACTCCACCTTGCCGTCCGGTTCGGTCGCCTTGACGAAACGCAGGTTGAAGCCGATGTCCTCGGAAATCCAGGGATGATACGGGTGGACATCGTGCCAGGGAAGCAGCAGCTCGAAGCTGATCACCCCGTCGCCGTCGTTGAATTCCAGTTTGGCGTCCTCGCTCAGGCGAATGAAGATGTCGTCAACGTTGTAGTACCAGAAGAGCCGCCGCGACCATTCCATACGGGCGTCCCCGACCGCGGAGCAGGCGAGCACGTAGAATTCCTCGGTCGGTTCATTGTCCGGACGCGGGACGGCCAGGACCATGTGAAAACCATCCCCATTCTGGTAGGCGCGATCCCGGTACGTGAGACTATCGGCTTGGGCTTCGACATACGCATACAAGAAGTCGGTCCCGTACGCCAGCCGATAGCTCACTTCCGGAATCGGACCATCGAACTCATGACGGATCGTCCGGGTAAACCCGCGTACTGTCAGGTGGGACAGATCGTTGTCGAGGACGCCGTCGATCGCCGGCGCCTGCTCTAAGAATTGCACCGGATCACTGATGAGTGTCGGAGAGTCGGAGAGCGTGTCAGTGCCCGGCAGGGCCTCCTCGCACAACGTGCTTTGCCCCGAAGCGGCCACAGACGTCACGACCAGCCAGAGCATCGGCAAACGCAATTTCCTCAAAGTATTCATCGTTGGCCTCATTATCCACCCACGCTCACTATCAGCGGAACGTCCATTTCTCCATCGGCTGCCGTGGTACAATGAGTTTTCGGGCCACCGGCTCTTGCTGTTCCGGTTGATCGGATGGCTCTCGTCCGGGGATGAGATGCATGAGGACAATCTGCTCAGGTCGGATGACCTCCCGTGCCAGCGTCTGACAGGAGTCAGCGTCATCCCAGGCACCCCACCAGTGGAGAAACGCGAGGTCGATATGCCCGCGATCCAGGCCGAATGCGCGGTAACGTTCGAAATCATCCAACCCGGAGTCGCCGCAATGAAACAATGTGCGCCCGCCGATGGTGAACACAAATTCCAGGTGCTGCACATTGCGGTGGCGATCAACCGTATCTCCGGTTTTCTCGTCGGTTTCCCAGAAGGGGCCATGAGAGGTTGGGAGGACCAGCAGATCGAGTCCCGCAAGCGCCATCGCCACCGCCGAGTCGCCCGATGCGGGAACGACCCGGATGCGGCTCTCAATCTCCGGGTAGTACGCCGATGCCTCGAGTTTCTCTGCGGCTTGCGGGGGACACACCAGAATGCCCCGGCGGTTGTGTTTCAGGTGTGCGGCAACGATATCGGCGTTGAAATGGTCCCCGTGCGCATGGGTGACGGCGATCAAGTCGACGTTGTCAAACGGTAGCCGCGCGGCGGTCATCAGCTCGATCAGGCTATCCGCCGGGGTATAACACCAGTCGGACTCCCAACCGCCGAACAAGGCATCGATCAGGACCTTCGTGCCCTCATACTCAATCATGAACCCCTCGTTGGCCACATACGTAACGGTCAGAGGCGGTTTCTCCTGCTGTTCGGCGTGGGCTAATGGCATGAGGACCAATCCCAACAACAGCACATGTACCAGGCTTTTCATGCGTTCCCTCCTCCGGTGGTGAATCGCAGATAAGGTTATCGCATGTGGCAGTCCCACGACCAACCAGAGCATCGGCAATCTCGTCTTCCGCAATATGTTCATTGTTGGCCTCATCCTCGACTTGCGCCAAAGTGCCCGGCTGATCGCCGGCAGGTGGGAACATACACCTTTCCCGGAAGGGTTTAAGGGGTTTGACGGGGGCAGGCAAGACCTATCGCGATTCTGAGTCAGAATTCTCCTGGAATTTCCCACCCGTCGCGCGTAATGACATGATTGCCCGGCTGCGGTCAGGGATATTCCGATCGGATTGTCATGGACACATTCAGTCACGCACTATGGGGTTATGGGCTCTTCGGCCAACGGGGGCGTCCGTGGCTGGCGCTGGTGTTCGGGGCGTTACCCGATCTGATGTCGTTCGGGATTCTGCTCGTGATCCGCGTCGCGACCGGCAACTTCCGAACCGGACCACCGCATGAGGCGACAATTCCGGGCTGGACCTACATCGCCTACGACATGGGCCACAGTCTCCTGGTCGCCGGTGTGCTGACGGCGGCGGTCTTCGTCTGGCGGCGGAACATCGGCTTCGCGATGCTGGCGTGGCCGTTTCACATTCTCCTCGACTTCCCCTTTCACTCGCGGGAGTTTTTCCCCACCAAGATCTTCTGGCCGCTGTCCGATGTCACGTTCGACGGCATCAGTTGGGGCAATCCCTGGATCTGGTTTCCCAATGTGGCGGGTCTCGTGGTTCTGCTGTCCTACCGCTGGGTGCAGCGGCGACGGCGCAAGGCGCGGGCTCGGTCGCAGGGCGCTGGGCAGGCGGGATCTCCTGCGTAGGAGAGAGTTCTCTTTCTGAGGCGAATCAACCGGACCCTCTGCCGGAATTCCGGGAGACGGTCAATACCCGATCGCGCATCCGTCCTTGCGGGAATCCGAGCCGCCGAAGTATCGCCGTGGATCCGGCTTGCGCCACACTCCCTGGTAACCGCCAAATGCTCCGACCTCGGCGAAGATCTCGTGACCCATATCCGCGAGCGCACTTCTGATTTTCTGGGGGATGTGTCGTTCGAGACCGACCCGTCCATCGCCGCTCATCTCATCACCCGTTGGCGTCGAACTCTCGAAGTGCGCGACCCGGGGCTGTTCACCCGCCTGCTGCGGTGACATGCCGAAGTCGATCATGTTCATCAAGACCTGCGCATGACCCTGCGGCTGAAAGTCGCCGCCCATGACCCCGAATGAGAATAACGGTTGGCCCTCTTGCGTCACGAATCCCGGGATGATCGTATGGAACGGTCGTTTGTGGGGCTCCAGTTTATTGCGGTGATCGGGATTCAGCGAGAAGAGTTGCCCGCGATTCTGCAGGGCGAATCCGAGATTGTCGGGCACAACCTGCGAACCGAAGCCGTAGTAGATGCTCTGAATCAATGAGATCATATTCCCGTCTTTGTCGGCTGCGGTGAGGTAGACTGTGTCCGACGGTCCGCCCAACTTCCCCGGGACGACGCGTTGCGACGCGTGTGCCGGATCGATCAGTCCGGCTCTCTCCTTCGCGTACTCCTTGGAAATGAGCCGCATGAGTGGCACGTCCGCGAAATCCATGTCCGCGTAGTAGACCGCCCGGTCTTCGAATGCCAGCTTCTTCGCCTCAATAAGCAGATGCAGCTGTTCGGCGGAATTGGGTTGCAGCGACGGAATGTCGAAATTCTCCAGGATGTTTAAGATCTGCAATGCGGCGATGCCCTGCCCGTTGGGCGGGAGTTCCCAAACATCATGGCCGCGATAACTGGAGCTGACCGGGTCGACCCAGGTGACCGTATGATCGTGGAAGTCGCGTAGCGAGAACCGTCCGCCGTTGGCTTGCGAAAACGCGACGATTCGTTCGGCAATTTCGCCTTCGTAAAATGCTGCCGCACCGTCCCGCGCGAGGGTTTCCAGGAACGCTGCCATGTCGGGGTTTGCGAACACGTCGCCGAATTCGGGTATCTTGCCGCCGGGTGCGTATGTCTTTCCTAATGTCGGGTGCTTGGTGGCGTCAACACGCTTCCAGCTTCGGGCGATGATCGGCGACACGGGAAATCCATCCCTGGCATAATGGACTGCCGCTGCCAGTAAATCGTTCAGGTTCGATGTGCCGAACTTCTGACGGAGCGCTTCCCAACCGCTCACACAGCCGGGGACACTCCAGGACAGCGGCCCGTATGTCGGGATTTCTTGCAAGCCCAGCGTCTCTACGTCGGACAAGCTCCAGTCATACGGCGACCGGCCGCTCGCATTCAGTCCATACAGCTTCTTCTCTTTTTCGACCCAGACAATTGCGAAAAGATCACCACCGGGACCACAACTCATCGGTTCGACTACGCTCAATACGGCGTTGGCGCAGATAGCCGCGTCGATCGCATTCCCGCCGGCTTTGAGGATATCGATCCCCGCCATACTCGCCAGCGGCTGGCTGGTGCAGACGATTCCATTCTGGCACACAACGGTCGATCGATTCTGATTTCGGTCCTCCAGAATATCTTTGTCGATGAACATATCGGGACTTTCCTCTCTGGTCGCGGCATTGACTGGGAGCGGTGAATGCTGCAGAACAACAGCGGACATTCCGGCACTGCCGGCAAGTTTCATGAAGGATCGTCGTTCCATAATGATGCCTCCCGGTCACTCCTGGCTGGCCAGCGCTTCATCGGCTCAATTCTACCACTCCGGGTTTGCGAGCGCCAGACGCAGTTGGCCGGCGGTGCTGTATTTTCTGGGGATCAGGGCGGGCTTGCGGCCTGTCATCAACTGGCGCGCGTTCGGTCTCGCCCGGTTTTGGAGCATTGCGTCGGGTACAGGAGAACCCGCATTCTCACGTCAATGCGGCGTGACCGACGCGGAACGACTATTGGTCCCTGCGGCTATGACTCGGCTCAATCGCACATCACTCCCCCGCTTCAAGCCGCGCCAGTGCCTCCTGCGCGAGTTCGAAGCCTTCATCCAACTCGAGGGACTTACGGTGACAGGCGATTGCCGTGTCGACATCGCCGAGTTGCTCGTAGGCGACGCCCTTGCGCCACCAGGCCGCTGCAATCGACGGGCTTGTCGATTCATCGGCCAGCCCGATGTAGCGGTCGAGCACCTCGATCGCCTTCTCCTGCTCAAACTCTCCCAGGAGCCGCGACCGTGCGGCCTGATAGAGTGACGGCAGATGTGGGCTATCGCCTTCACAGTTGTTCGCGAACACTTTGATCGCTTCGGCGTACGACTCGTACGCTTGCAGGGTCATGGCGCGCCGGAAATCTCTGTCCTGTTCCGTGGCGAGCGAATACGGTAACCCCAGCAGCATGCAGTCGATCTTGTTCGCCAGTTCGAAAGCGGCGTCCTCGTAGTTGGCGAGAACGACAATCGTATATCCCTTTTCGGGGTAGCGCCGGAAGCTCGAGTTGAACCCGCCGGAGGCGCCGCCGTGATAGATGACCGTGGTACCGCCGAATTCGACGACCTGCCAGCCGTTGGCGTAGTTCGGGTTCGCCTCTTCCGGCGTGAACATGATTGTCTTGGTCGCTTCGCTCAGCAGTTCCTCGGTGTAGAGCGCCTGATCGAACTTCAACATATCGAGAACGGTCGTGTAAATCCCGCCGCCGGGATAGGCCGACGGTTCACCCAGGACCCGAGTGTAGCTGGTACCATCGGCTGCGAGCTGGTACGCCGTCGCGCGGTGCGGCAGCAGATTGCCGCCGACGAAGAATGATGTGCTGCTCATTCCCAACGGCTCGAAAATCCGTTGCGCCACTGCCTCTGCCAGCTTCATCCCTGTGGTCTTTTCGATGATACCCTTCAACAGGAGAACGCCGGCGTTGGAGTATCGCGGTCTTTCGCCCGGCGCGAACGCGGGCTCCTGCCCGAAGACATGGGGCAGGACATCGTCGATACAGGTGTACCGATCAGCATTGGTCTGGTACTCGTCGTTGTCACGATAATCCCCGAGTCCGGAGGTGTGATTCAGCAGGTGCTTGATCTGAATCTCGTTCGCCGTCGGATAGGGACACTCGGGGTAGTACTTCGTGAGAGGGTCGGCGAGGCTGAGCTTGCCCTCCTGGTAGAGTTGCATGATCACTGTCGCGATGAAGGTCTTCTGGATCGAACTGATG
The DNA here is from genome assembly GCA_035528515.1 of Acidobacteriota bacterium. GTDB lineage: Bacteria > Zixibacteria > MSB-5A5 > WJJR01 > WJJR01 > DATKYL01. Next base: position 14,215 of record DATKYL010000437.1, read on the forward strand.
TTGAATCGGGTCTCAAGGACAATAGGGATGTGGTACTCTTTGTTCGCCTCACCGAATCCCTCGGCGTAGACGATCTTCCCGTCCTTGGCGACCAGGACGGTACCTGAGAACAGGTCGTAATGTGTCTCGGCGTTGACGATTTCGGCGATACGTTCGTGCGTGGTCGCGTGACTCGTTGTCGCCGTCGCGAAGAGGACAGCGACCCCTGTCCGTATCACTGAGGACCAGCGGGCGCTCTTACAGTTTAGGCGTTTCATACGTCAACCTCCGTTGATGATGATCCGGTCTCGGGTCAGACTTGAATTTGAAGCTTACAGTTTGAGCCTCATCACGATCCTGGCGCGCCTGAACTTGGCCGGAATCGGGCTGCCGGTAACTCTCGTGAAGCCGAGCGTCTCGTACAGGCGCTGGGCGGGCTTGAGCTTCGGATGTGTTTCGAGCCAGAGTTCCGGCGCGCCGACGGTTCGGGCGCGATCGATAATGGCCAAGGCGAGCTTCGTGCCCACCAGACGCCGACGGGCGTCGGGCGCGACCGCCATCTTCGCGAGTTCAAACAGATCCTGGTCGTGTCGGATAAGAGCGGCGGTCCCGACAATCCGCCTGTCGATTTTGGCAAACAGGACCGCACCGCCGGGGCGGATGATCTGGCCGACGGGATCGGCGAGCACTGTCTCGTCGTCGGCCTCCACCCGGAAGTGCTGTGCCAGCCATTCGTGGTTGAGCTGACGGAAGTGTTTCTTGTACGCGGCCTTGTACTCGAGGATTTCGATCCGCGCTAACATCCGCGGCCGGAGCTTCTCGCGGATTCTCTCGTAGACCTCCTGCTGGTCGAGTTGCCGCTCGACACTTCTGATCGCCGCGAGCAGATTGGGATCCGAGCCGTCGACCAGATCGTACGCCACTTCCCAGACATCTTCCCAAACCGGAGTCAGATCAGCCACCACGCGACGACCATTCTTGGAGAGTCGCAACATGCGTTTGCGGCCGTCGGCCGGATCCCGCATCGCTTCGAGCAGACCCTTGCGGATCATCTCGTTCGCGAAGCTCTTGATCGCGGTGTGAGTGTAGCCGAGCGCGGCGGCGATCTCGGTAATCGCCATTGGGGATTTTTGGGAGAGGAGGTAGGCGACAGGAAACCAACGCGCTTGGAAGTCGATATTCAGCTCACGGTAGACCCGGGAGACATCCTTGTTCATCCTCACGGTCAACCGCTTCAGGCGGCTTCCCAGAGCCATCGGTCCGAGTTGTTTGATTACGTCCACAGGCACCTCGCCACCTCGGGGTGTATGCCACGCGGTACGGAAGATTATGAAAGTAGTTTCATAGAATCGCAGACTTGACGTAATGCGCCCCTCT
>DATKYL010000438.1:0-2887 GCA_035528515.1 Acidobacteriota bacterium
TACCAGCCCGGAATGCTTGGCCCGCGAGAAGTAGGCGGCGACCCCGGCCGCCCGCTCGATCAGGGGGCGCTCGAAGACCGTCGCCGCGTCGCCGCGCTTCAGAATCACATGCGACCCCGACACTCCCTGCGCGTGGAGAAAGAGGTCGTCGGGACGGGTATGCCGCAGGGTCAGCTCGTCGTTATCCCGGCTCGAACGGCCGACCAGGACCCGGATGCCGCTGATGGTGAACTCACGATACGGCAAGTGGCGCTCCTGTTTGCGGCGCGCTGATGCCGGCTTGTCGTCAATCGCGAGTTTGTCCCCGATTGCCTCCAGACGCGTCATGTCAGTGGCATCGTCGTCCACCTCGGCCAAGAATTTCTCGTACCGAGACAACCTCTCCTCAAGACGCGGCAGTTCGGCGTGTCCGTGTTCGCCCGCTTTCACGGCGTTGCGTGCTCTGTTGTAAGCGCGTTCGATATTCTCCTGAGGTGTTTTCGTCGGATCGAGCGCAATCGTCACCGGTTCACCGGTCTCCCAGTCGTCGAGCGTGACCTCTTTGAGTCCGCGACGCAACTGGTGACGTTGTGACCCGAGCAAATCGGCCGCCCGCTGCATTTGTTCCGCCTTTTCGGCCCGCTCGATCGCCTGCCGCGCGGCGCGGACACGTCGCTGCGTCTGCTGCACATGTTTGCGGAGCACTGACGCCAGACGTTCACGCAGCGCGCTGTCCCCGGCCTGCGCCCCCGCAACCTCGTCGATTGCGGTCATTGCCGTTGCGAGCGAGGTGTACTTTTGCATCGCGGGGCCTGCCGCGTTGAATTGCAGAGTCCCGAGTCCGGCCTGATCCGCCGGCAGATACAACGGCGTCTGTGGATCAACCGCGCGACGCAACAGGTCCATGACAACTTCGAATTCGGTCCACAGCGCGGAGTGCGCTCCGGCGGTCGTGTGCTCGGCGGCGGTCTCAGATGCCCTGCGATCGATAACGTCGGCGAGCGCCTGATCCACACCCCAAAGCCGTCGGCGGCACAGGTCGCCCGGGTCTGCATCGCGGTTCTCTGTTCGTAGTGATTCATATTCGGGGAAAGTGAGTGTCCGCCAATCGACCAATCGTGGCGGATCGGGGGGAGCAAACGTCTGGCCGACGGTCACAGTCTTTTCCGGGGCGGCGGTCTCCAGGACCCGGTCATTGCTTCCGTCGAGCAGCCGGATGTTTCCCGCTGCGCCGGCCCACGATATAATGAGGGAGAAGGCCCGCGTCGCGTCGGTGTCCTTCTCCGGTTTCTCAAAGTCCCAGCGGACCCAGCGATCAGGTTTGGGGACTGAAATAGCGGTCAACCGTGCCCCCCGCAACCGGTTGAATGATTCGGTCGGAGTGAAACTGTCCGGTGAGGGGAGGTCAGTCTTCCGACGGGTCCAGAAGAAAGCCGCCTTGTCGCCCCGCACGCCGATGACCACGAACCGCTTGCCGCGGTGCGAACCCATCACGAAGAGGTAGCGGCCGGTGCTCGGATCGCGCCTGATCGACTCCACGTGGGCGCTACACAGGTCACGGTCGGCCTCGGCGGCCAGACGCAACAGATGCCATCCCGCAATCTTCATCAGACAATCCCACGGCCAACCAATGTCTCATCGGCTCGGCCGGAACGGGAATATAATTGACATTCGGCCGTCGACCGGCCATACTCTGCGTTTCTGTGGCCTGTCGGTGAGGAGATGAGATGATTTCCAGCATGACCGGATTCGGTAGAGGAGAGGTTGCCCGTGATGGGTACAAGGCGACGTTCGAGGTTTCGTCGGTCAACGGCCGTCATCTCGATGTCTCTTTGCGGCTTCCACGGTGGCTGTTCAGCCTGGAAATGCCCCTCAAATCGCTGGTGAACGAACGTCTCTCCCGAGGTAAGGTAGTCTGCCAGTTGACGTTGGAGAAGGACACCCCGGGTGGGGACATCGGCCTCAATGAACCGCTCGCTGAGGTCTACATTAAAGTACTAACTGATCTGGCAGCACGCCATGGTCTTGAGGGGGGCGTCACGGTCTCGGATCTGCTGCGGCTCCCCGACCTCTGGTCCAGTCGGACAGAAGGTCCGAACGATGTCGTCGAGGGGATTCTGCGCGAGACACTGAACGTGGCGCTCGACGAACTGATCGCCGTACGCAGTGCCGAAGGGGCGGCATTGGCCGCCGACCTGCGGGCGCGTTTGGAAACGGTCAACGATCACCTGGTGGTGATTCGCAAAGAGGCCGCGGGGTTGCCCGATGCGATCCGCGAAAAGCTCTCGTCCTGCGTGAAGCAACTGTTCGGTTCCGGCGAATACGATCCGCAGCGGCTGGCGCAGGAGATCGCCTATCTGGCCGAACGCGCCGATATCACTGAAGAGTGTGTGCGGCTCGACGTCCACCGCGGTCATTTCGCCGAAGCATTGGAATCCGACCAGGCGGTCGGCCGCCGCCTCAATTTCCTTCTGCAGGAGCTGAATCGCGAGGCGAACACGATCGGATCGAAGTCGGCGTCGGCGGAGACGGCGACGCGGGTGGTAGCGCTGAAGGAAGAACTCGAACGGATTCGCGAGCAGGTGCAGAACATCGAATGATTGGGAGGAACCGAGCGCGTGGCGTCACGTATGACAGGGACCGGTCTCTTGGTGGTGATCTCATCGCCGTCAGGGGGCGGGAAGTCGACCGTGATCCGCAGTCTGCGCAAACGGCATCCCGAGTTTCTGTTTTCGGTTTCGGTCACGACACGGACGCGACGGCGCGGCGAACGCAGCGGGACGCACTACCAGTTTCTGTCGCCGGACCAGTTCAAGCACCTGCGTTCACAGCGACGTCTGGCGGAGTGGGCGGAGGTGCACGGCCAGTTTTACGGGACCCCGCGCGCGAACCTCGAACGCGCCTGGAA
>DATKYL010000439.1:0-2697 GCA_035528515.1 Acidobacteriota bacterium
TTGGGGGGATGAGAGGCCCGCGGGTCAGGCGGGCCTCTCTTGAGGTCTGATTTCGCGGTTCACGGACCGCACGGGAGGCAGAACTCACCCTGCGGTTCGGCGTGGCGGTAAACGACATTGACCATCTTGACGACGTCCAGGACGTTCGTGAAACCGCTGCAGTCGACGTCGGTCTGCTCATGGCCGCAGTGGGCGTCGACGACCGCGGCGATCCCCCGGAACGCCACGTCGACGACGCAAACGACGTCGAGGAGCCCGTGGTCACTGTCACAATCCGGGTCGGCGTGACAGAGGCACTCGCAGAGTTCGACGTTGAGCGCGAACGCTTGGGAGAATTCGCTCCACTGTGAACCGTCGAACGTCCGATAGCGCCAGTAGAGAAGAGTGTCCGGGGGCAATGGGTCAGCGGGAGTGTATTGCGGCACAGTCAGGCCGGTGACCGCCAGCTCCGGGGCGCTGAATTCCCGGGAATCATCCATCTGGAACTCATGCAGATGAGCGGCCTCGGGATCTGCGAGGGCGGCACTCCAGTCGAAAGTCGGCGTCGGGTCGTAGGTGAAGCTGCCGACCGGCGGCAGGACCCTCATGGCGGCGCCATAAGGGAAATGGAACCGGACCGTGCTGCCACGCAGCGGTACGGTTGCATTGCGGGCCAGGCGGTACGGTGTGCCCCCGATATCCAAATCGAGCGTGTACCGGGAGTCAGGTGGTGTGCCGGTGTGTGCCCAGACGTCGACGGCGTAAACGCCGTCCTGGAGATTCAGATCGTAGAAGATCTGCTCCAGGTTCTCGTTCGCTTCGGTTCCGTGCACGCGCACTCGTCCGCCGGCGATGCAGGTTCCCAGTTGACCGAGCGGGAGGTATGACGGGTTCGTGATGCGGGCGCGGACGGTGTTGGTGGTCCGGATCGTCATTTCGTCTTCCAGCATGATGATTTCGGCTTCGCCGCCGTTGATGAGGACACCGGAGGACCCCAGGACATTGCCTATCACCAAGTCCCACAGTCCATCTTCGCGGAAATCGCCGGTGGCGAGGGCGGCGGGGCAGAGCGGATCGACGACGAGGGTGCTTTCGGCCATAATGCCCCCGGCGCCGTCACCGTAATAGAAGAAGATCGCTTTCTCACTCGAACTACCGACAATGACATCAAGGTGGCCGTCGCGGTTTTGGTCGATGACGGTGGCGGGGTAACAGGTCCCCGGGGCGTTGAGAGTCAGGTCTGATCTGATCCGACCCTGGCCGTCGCCGAACAGAACATAGACCTCCGATATGATCTCAGGGAGGTTGGTCTTGGGATACGAGGCGACAATGTCGGCGCATCCGTCCTCATCGAAATCGACAATGTTGCCGTTGAGTGACGCACTGGGTGAGAAGAATTTACTTCCTCCGCTGGGCGTGAAGGAATCGGATAGAGAGAATCCCCCTTGGCCGTCACCGAGCCAGATTTCCAGTTCTCTGACTCCCCTGATCAAATCCAGAATGCCATCGCTGTTCATGTCGCCCAGTCCCAGGCTGGATGCGTCGGAGTCGCAAACGGTTCGCTCGTACGTGAAGCGGCCTTCATTATCGCCTGAGAATAAGAAGACGACTCCGTCCGCTGATGCGTCATCCAACGCTGTTGCAGAGATGATGAGATCTGGATAAGAGTCTTCGTTTATATGTCCGGCTGCGAGCGCGTAGGCGGTCTTGAGGGTTGGTGCCGGAGTCGTGACCGCCGGGCCGAAAGTCCGATCGCCGTTGCCGAGATGCACCACTATCACCGGACCGGTTGCGACCGTCAGCCAGCCGACCACGTCGGGGTAGATGTCGTCGTTGACGTACGCGGTCGTGATCAGCTCTGCCGCACTCAGTCGACAACTGGTGGGGAAGCCGCCGTTACCGTCTCCGAAGTAAACGCCCGGGAGTTGCAGGCCGATGAGATCGGCGATGGCGACGTCAAGATTTCCGTCGACGTCGAAATCCTCGACCGCGACGGTGAACGCAAGCGGCCCGGTGATCAGGGGAAGATCATCGAAAGGGCTGGTGATGATCCCGGCGGTTGTGAAGACCGCGCTTGGGCGGTCGGACCTTGTGTCGATGCCGAAGGCCGCCAGAGCGGCGATGCTGTCCATTCCCGGATAGACCGCCGGGCGTGCGGCGGAGACGTCGGACGGAGGTGACGGCTCGTTGCGGGGCAGCAATTGGCCCGCGGGCATTGGTGCGATGGATGATGGTTGATGTGACGGGACCGTAGAGATGCTCTTGTCAGTCCCTGAGGTTGGTTCGGAACTGCCGATCTGATCGACTCCCAGTGCGGCGAACATCACCATCACCAGTATCGCACCCCAATTCCGTCGTCTCATGATCCCCCTCCGTGGGTTCACGTTAGCCGATAGGGGGACCGACCAAACGACTGGTCCCCTTGCGAACCGCAGGACACTTGCGCACGATGCGCTGTCATCGTCGACGATTCGGGAGGGCGCCGGATGCCGCGGTCGCATCCAGCGTTCACCCCCTGAGGTGCACAGGCACGATACTTACCCGTGAACCGGCGGAGTATTCCACCAGGATGTGAAAATGTATCGCCAGCCGTGTGTCCGAGCGGCCGGGCGCGTGATTATCCCCCTGTACGACAATATGTTAGCGCGCGGGCAGCGGCAGGTCATGCCGGCGGCGTCATTTGGCGTCGTGTCCATGGAGAGATTCAACTCCCCCCGG
>DATKYL010000440.1:0-4171 GCA_035528515.1 Acidobacteriota bacterium
TTCAAAGATGTGGGAGTTGGCGAAGGCGATGACCTGCCCGTCGCCGAATGGCGCCAGTGCACAACTCACGCTTCCGTCGGGCGCGCTCAGAAGCGGCTCCCCGCCGATCACTTTGCCGCCGTGCTGCCACAGGACGTTGCCTACTTCCCGGGTGGCGGCGAGGGGAATCGGCGTCATGTCGAAGCGCATACCGAAGTGAACCAGCAACTGATTGGAGGTCGACGCGCGGTTGGTCGGATCGTCCAGCACGTAAAGCGTTCCCCCGTTCGTCACGAACTCACGCATCAGCGCGGTCTCGGTCGAGTCGAACGCTACCACCGGATCGATGATGATCTGCCCGCCCGGCTGGGCCAGTGCGTCTTCCAGCGTGTTGAATTTCCGCGGCACGACCCCGACGCGCTGCGTCCACAGGAAGAACGTGGCGAAATCCTTGTCGGGTTCTCGGGCGAGCCGCAGTTCCGGAATGAAGAAGCGTGAATGCTCATCTTCGAAGTTGAGCTGCGGGAACGGCGTGTGCGGCGCAAATTCGATCCGGGGATAGTTCTTGGCATTGACCGCCTCGAAGAGGTGTGCTGATCCGGCGAAGGTCAGACAACCCACCGCTGCCACCCACAGCCATCCTTCGAGCTGCAGTCCGGCGGCGGCCACCCCCGCCACTAAGAAACCGGCGATCCCCAGCCAGAACGCCACGATGCGCCAGTAGCAGAAGGGGAAAGGATCGTACCGGTTGACGTAGTTGGCCAGTTCGAGCGCCAGTTCCGGTTTGCCCGGAACAAAGACAAAGAAATTCGACCACAATGTCGAATCGGTGAACGAAACGATGCGCCCCTTGCCGCAGCGCGTCGACATGCTCAACAGGAAGATCCCGAAACGATACCCGGCGTGGCCGGTGCGCTCAGGAAAGAAATTGCGCTGCGTGTAGTCGGCGGGCAGCGTCTTCAACTCGAGACCCGTAATGATCGACCGCGCCGACAGATCGCCGTACATGCTGCATGGCCCGCCGAAGAGAAAGTACTCCGGCATGTTGTTGGCCACCGGATGCGGCAGCAGGTCGGGCATCCGTTCCAGATTGAGATCGCCCGTCTGCAACTCGTACACGATATCCGGAATAAACCGCTGTCCGAAGCGGTTGGCGACCGGATTGAGAAAGGTCGCGTAGCCGAAGACATTCGTGTGCTCACCGATCAGGATCAGCCCGCCGCCGTCCGAAACCCAATCATACACCGCTTCGATTTCCTCGGGCGCGTACGGTTGCGTGGGCACTTTCAGAACGAGAATGTCGTAGTTGTCCAGAAGCTCTGGTGTCAGTGAGTCGAACCCCCGATGCATTTGGTAGTACTTGCCCCAGTACTCGGCGAGACAATAGAAATTATAGGTCGACTGTTGCCCGTACCACAAAGTGTCGAACGGCATCTCCGACCACTCCCAATCGGAGTGCAATTCGTCGATCAGCATGCGTCCCGGCTTCATTACGCCGGCGGGATGATACCCTTCGTACGCCGTCCAGAAGAATATCCCGAGGATGGTTGCCAGAATCGCGATCCCGAGACGGCGATGAACGGGGTTGCCTGGCAGGGGACGGCGTGCGGGCCGCGTCGGAATACGCACCGTGGCGCGTTGCAGGAAAAACGCGACCGGCCAGACCGTCCACGCGAAGATCACCGGATCCCAATAGGTCTTTGGCATGATGTCGTTGTTGTAGTCCCACAACATCACGATCGCGTAGCGTACCAGCGCGAACAGCCCGATGACAAACGCACCCGATACGATCGCCCGTACCCGGATCTTACCCGTCAATGCGAGTGCCAGCACGCCCATGAACATCATGAGGAAGACATACAACCCCATGTTGGCCGGCGACGGCACGACCTGGTAGAGACGGTCCACCGACATCAGATGCAGGCCGTCGGCCATGCTGGCCGCGTTGACGCCGAAGAGGCGCAATGCGCCGGCGAGGATTCCGGTGGGAATCGCCGCACCGTGCGCGCGCGGACCGAAATAGACAAGAAAGAGGTAGTAGCCGATCAACTGTGAGAACGCGACGGTCCCGGCAACGATCAGAGCGTTGCCGATCCGCGCGCCGATGCGCGACCCGCCCGCGATGACCATCAGCAGGCCGCCCGCCGCCAGCACCAACGGCGCGACCAGACGCGGGTCAAACCACCACCAGCCGAGCGCCGCCAGCGCAATCACCGGCGCCAGCGCCCGCGAGCGCCAGCGTGCCGCCGGCGCCTCTCCGCTCCACGCGGCGAGCAGAATGAGCGCGGTCCCAATACCCGCCAACCACCAGTAGGTGTCCCACGCCGCATTGGGATTGGGGGGCGCGAACAGCCAGGCGATCGCCCAGAACACCATCCCCCAGGTATACAGCCGCCTCATCGTCCGCCGCCGATCTGGGTGACACCCGTAGTGGAAGTGAAGAGACTGCGCAGGAAATTGATGTTCTCCATCACCACAAACTCATTCTGTCCTTCGAGATTCTTGTTGAGCAGAAAATCCGAATCGCCGATCACGATGAGGCCGCCCTCACCGCGGTGTACGATCATGCCGACCGCGTGGCCGAACGCCTGCAGCAGGACCTGGACATCGGCTCCCTCGCCGGTGAGCGGATACGCGTTGATCATCTTCACCGTGGTCCCGAAACCCTGAGCCTCCGCCTGGCCCAGCGGAATGTTGAGCATCGATAAGCCGAACCGTTCCAGGAGTTCACGCGTCGCCGGGTAGGTATCCCAACCCGTCGCCGCCAACACCCAGCCGCCTTGGTTGACGAATCGCTCCAGGTGATCGACTTCGTCGGTGGTGAACGCTACGGTGGGCGTGGCGATCACGTAGAGCTGCGCTTGGTCGTGCTCGGCGAGCGCCGCCGGCGACGAGACGAAGCGCGGTGAAAAACCGTTGCGCATGAGATTGTACTGCAGCCCGCCGATCGACGCATCCTCCCACGCCATCGCGTCGAACAGCGACGCGTGCCCCTCATCGAGCAGCGCCTGCCGGTACTCGTTCGGATGCCACTCCGGATGCGGCGCACCGGGGATGTGCGTCCACAGGGAGATGGAGAGGGTCGGCAACAGCAGCGCCACCCAGATGAACGCGGGATGGGTCAGCAACCCGATGAGAAACACCGTGCCGACGAGACCGACGAGAGTCAGGAGAATGGCGTCGCGCCAGGTATCAATGAAATCACCCCAGCCGTCGCGCGCCAGCCAGCGGATGGAGCGGTTGATGAGTGCGTGTGAACGGATAATCGTGCCGTTCTGATACGGCGACGTGTCCCCGTGCAGGATCGCCTTGCCCTTGCCCCAGTGGGCGGCGGCGGCGAGGACCACGTCCCCCAGCGGTTCGCCCGCGTCGTAGGCGAGGTTGCCGAGGTACGAGCGCCCCTTATTGTTCATGTCACCGGGATCGGAGAAGGTGCCACGCCCGATCACGAACGGCTCGCCGCGCGGACCGGGTGTGACCGAAGCGCCGAGCCATAACTCGGCGTCCATCACACCCCCGGACCGTCCCAGCGGGTGAAACAGATACGAGCGGGCTGCCGCCCAACTGCGCCGCAGCGGGACCGCCGTATCGAAGTTGATTTCCAGCCCGCAGGGGGCGAGAAGATCGTTGGTCGGATCGCGGATCGCATCGGTGCCGGTGTGGTCGCCGACGATCAGAAGCCCGCCGCCGCGTTCGACGAAATCCCACACGTTTTGCCGTTCGTCAGGCGGGAGCTTGCTCAGGAGGTTGGAGACGAAGATCACGTCGACCGAGTCGAGCATCTCCTTGGTGGCATTGCCGCGGAAGACCTGATGACCGGATGCCTCCAAAAACCGCGGCAAAAACCCGAACATGCCGCCGGATCGATCGCCGTAACGTCCGTGCTTCGGCACGCCGGTGTCGAGGGTGTTCATGTTCAAGAACAGCACGCGCACCGGCCGGTCGCTGTACGACGCAACCCCGGCGACGATGAAGCCGAGCACGACGGCGACGGCACCGATGGCGAGCGCGGGCGACCACCGCCGCTGCGACCGGGGTTCGGCCGGCCGGGGAGAGGCCATCCGCTGCAGTAGCGCCAGCACCAGCGCTACCAGAAGAAAATACATCCCCGGCATATCCAGGTGCGGCGTCGGCGACGCCGGGATGTGGCGGCCGATCATACCCATCACCGTCGGCGCCAGCCATAAATAGA
>DATKYL010000441.1:0-7045 GCA_035528515.1 Acidobacteriota bacterium
CGCGTGTACGGCGGCTGCCCGGGATAGCCGATGTCCCGGTCGAAGTTGATCCCGTCAATGTCCTCGGGCGCATAGAGCGCCTTGATCGGCACCGACGAGACGGTGATGAACTTACGGCCGTCGATCTGGTCGGCACCGGTCACGGTCTCCGCCCACTCGGTGCGCGGATCGGTGTGCCGCCGTTTCGGGCGTCGCGCCGAATCGGCCTTCGCGGCCGCGGGTTTCGTCGAACGGGTAGGATCATTCATGATCAAATCTCAATTCGTCTCCTGCGCCAGGGCGCTCAGCCAAGCAATCGGGCCCTTTGCTCTAATATAGCCCCGCCCGCGTCCGGGTTTCCAATGCTTTATCCCACACCGACAGCCGTTATCCCCCGGTTCGCCAGCGACCGAAAAGCTCCTGGGCGAGCGTGTACGGGTCGGCCTTTCCGTCGAGAATCTCCTCGACCGCCCGGTCCAGGACGCCGGAGTCAAAAACCTCGTTCTCGAGGCGGGTCCGCACCAGTTCGGACAGCGACAGCATCAGGTCCGAACGCGCGCGCTGGCGGCGGTGCCCGTTCGGATCGGAGGCGTTGTGGAATTCCTGATGCCGACGCGCCGCCTCCCAGAGCGCATCGATCCCGGTATCATGAATCGCGACCGTCGGAACCACCAGCGGTTCCCAGACCGGGGCGTCCTCCGCGCCGGAGCGGGGACGGTGGACGTCGCGCCGCACATCGAGAACCGACTGCAATTCGGCTTCGACACGCTCGGCGCCGGGGCGATCGGCCTTGTTGATGCAGAAGACGTCGGCGATCTCCATCAACCCCGATTTCATCGCCTGGATCGAATCCCCCGATTCCGGCACGAAGACCACCACCACCGTGTCGCAGACCGCAGCGACATCCAGCTCGACCTGTCCGACACCGACGGTTTCGACGAGTATGATGTCGAAGCCGAATCCTTCGAGCAAAACACTCACGTCTTTGGTGGCAGCAGCCAGGCCGCCCGGCGACCCGCGGGTCGCCATACTGCGAACGAAAACATTGGGCAAACCATAGAGAGCCTGCATCCGTACCCGGTCGCCGAGGACCGCCCCGCCGGTAAAGGGGCTGGTCGGATCGACGGCGATCACGCCAACGGAGAGGCCGTCGGTGGCCAGCTTGTGCGCAAGGCGGTTGACGAGCGATGACTTACCCGCACCCGGCGGTCCGGTCAGGCCAACCCGATAAGCGCCGCGTCCTCTGGCGAAGATGCGGGCCAGAGCCTCATGGTACCGGGGCAGGCGATCCTCGACATGCGAGATCATGCGCGCCAGGGCCAGACGGTCACCGGCTAAGAATCGGTCCAGGAGTGTCATTCCGCACCCAATGCTCTGTGCTGTTTCCCCGCGGAGTATTATACGCCTGCCACATTCCCCGTCAACGGAAGTGACACACGGGCGTGACCGAATACTCGCAAAACACCGCCAAAATGACACCGCGAGAAGCGGCATGAGAACTGATTCGTAGAGCGGGCTCTATACCAACTGAAAATCCCTGACCCGCAGTTGCAGGCGGCGTTCACCGCGCCATTCGTTGCGCTCGGGTATGTAAGCCAGATCGATGCGCCCGGTGTGACCCCGCAGTTCACTGATTCGCTCACCCATGCCGAAGCCGATGCATTCGAGACTGCGGTTGCCGGCCCGCGCGCGGAATTTCAGATGGCTGCGGCCGACGATATGTGGTGTCTCCGTCATTTCGAGACTCGGTGCCACGAAAATCGGACGCATATTCTGGGGACCGAAAGGTGCAAACTGTTCGAGACTGTCCATGAATTCTTCGCTCAAATCGGCTGGATCGAGACGCGCATCGATGGACAGTGTGGGAATCAGGTCCTCACCCATCAGCCTTTCTGCCGCCACTCGCTTGAACCGTTCGGCAAAAGCCGGGATGCGCTCCCGTGATATCGACATTCCCGCTGCGTACTTGTGACCGCCGTACCGGAGCAGCAGGTCCTCACAGGCGCGGAAGGCATCATACAGGTCGAATGCGGGAATGGAGCGCGCCGAGGCGCGTCCCTCGAGATCTTCAATAGCGATCATGACGGTCGGCAGGTGGAAACGTTCGACCAAACGCGAAGCGACAATACCGATGACGCCCTGATGCCATCCCGCCGACGCGAGCACGATGGCGCGATCGCGGTTCAGATCGACCGTCTGTTCGATCTGCAAGAGGGCGTGCTTGAGCGTCTGCTCATCGAGAGTCTTGCGCTTGCGATTGTCCTCCTCCAGCCGGTGGGCGATCTGACCGGCCACGTTATCGTCACGGGTCGACAGCAGCCGCACCGCCGCCTGCGCATCCCCAAGTCGCCCCGCCGCATTGATGCGCGGCGCGAGAACAAAGAGAATCTGGCCGGTGGACATCGACCGGCCGATGAGTCCGGCGACAAAGCACAACGACTTGAGTCCGGGCTTGCCGGTGCGTTCGATCTGCGTCAGTCCGAAGCGTGTCAGAATCCGGTTTTCCCCAATCAGCGGAACGATGTCGGCCGAGGTGCCGAGAGCCACCAAATCGAGATGCTCGTACAGATCGCTTTCGTCCTGCCCCAGGCGACGGTACAGCGCTTGGGCAAGTTTGAAGGCGACTCCGACCGCGGCCAGATGGTCGACCGGGGAGCCGTTCGGATTCAGCTTGGGATTGATGATCCCGATGGCGTCGGGGAGGATGGTGCCCCGCTCATGATGATCCGCCACCAGGACTTCGATCCCCTTGCGACGGGCGTATTCGATCTCGTCAACCGCCGTAATCCCGCAGTCGACCGTCAGGATCAACCGAATCCCGCGGGTGACCGCCTGATCGATTCCGTCCGGCGAGAGACCGTACCCCTCAATCAGCCGGTTCGGGATATAATAATCGACCTCCGCTCCCAGGCGGTTGAGGACCTGATACATCAGCGCGGTGGAGGTGATTCCGTCCACGTCGTAGTCGCCGTAGACGAGCATCCTCTCCCGCTCACGGAGAGCGATCGCGATTCGGTCGACGACACCGTCCATGCCGGCGATCTCAAACGGGTCAGTCAGATCGTCGAGCGTCGGATCGAGAAACCGGCGGACTTTGTCAGGGGTGTCGAGTTTGCGGGAGAGAAGAAGACGGGCGATTGGCAGAGACACACTACAGGCGTCTGCGAGCACGGCGACCCGCTCGCCGTCCGGTTCAGCTGTGTATTCCCAGCGGAGGGGTGACAAGGACCCTCTCGTCTGGAGGAACGGTCACGATTCGATGGACAATAAGCCGGGTTCTGTCATACACAACGGCGAGCCGTTACGCATGTCGCGGCCATTGATCTGGCCGTCCCGTCGCCGGGACGATCATGCGGCCTACCCGGGAATCGAACGGAGCGAGCAACTCCTCTTCCCTGCTTGGCCTTGCTCCGGGTGGGGTTTACACGGCCACCCCGGTCGCCCGGGATGCCGGTGGTCTCTTACACCACCTTTTCACCCTTACCTCGCAACAAACACGAGGCGGTTGTTCTCTGTTGCACTGTCCGTCGGATTACTCCGCCCTCCTGTTAGGAGGCACCCTGCTCTCTGGAGCCCGGACTTTCCTCACAACCGATTTTGACACCGGCTGCGCGACCGCGTTGCCCACCGAATCGTAACCGCATCTCTCCTCGTTTAATTGTTATCTATCAAAACACCAATAACTTGCGCGCCAAGGGGACGTCGAGATACACCGTCCCTACCTACTATGATACGGCTCAGCCCCGGATTGAGCAACACAATCCCCGCCGCGTTTGACCGTCGTGCCGGTCGGCAGACAGGTCTACTCGGCGTCTATCTTGTTGTCTTGTAGTGGCTTAAGTGCCACAGCGCTCAGCCCCGTGGGTAATTCGGGGCTTCCTTGGCGATGGCCACATCGTGCGGGTGGCTCTCCACGAGACCGCTGCTGGTGACACGAGTGAATCGCGCCTGACGGCTGAAAGTGGTCAGATCGGGCGTTCCGCACATTCCCATTCCCGCCCTCAACCCACCGATCAACTGGTGAATCGATTCCGCGAGTTCGCCCTTGTAGGCCACGCGCCCCTCGATTCCCTCGGGGACGAGCTTCGAGAGTTCCTCGTCGGCCTGGTAGTATCGGTCGCGCGCACCGTCGGCCATCGCGCCGAGCGAACCCATGCCGCGGTACACCTTGAACGAGCGCCCCTCGAAAAGCACCTTCTCCCCCGGTGCTTCCTCGGTCCCGGCAAATAGAGAGCCGATCATCACGGCATTGGCGCCGGCGGCCAGCGCCTTGCTGATGTCACCCGAGTACCTGATGCCGCCATCGGCCACGATGGCCGTTCCGGTTTTGGCCGCCGCCTCACAGCAGTTGAGGATCGCGGACAATTGCGGGTATCCGGCGCCGGTGACGACCCGGGTGGTGCAGATCGAACCGGGACCGATGCCGACTTTGATCACGTCGGCGCCGGCCGCGATCAGATCGCGCGTGCCATCCTGCGTGACCACGTTCCCCGCCATGATCAGGACATCGGGAAATTCACCTTTGAGCCGTTCGGTGGTCTCCATCACCGAGCGGGTGTGGCCGTGCGAGGTATCGACGCAGAGCCCGTCGACACCGGCCTCCACGAGGGCGCGTCCCCGAGCCAGACCTTCCTCGGCCCCCACGCCGACCGCGGCCAGGACACGCAGACGTCCACGGTTGTCCTTGCAGGCGCGCGGATACTGGCGGCTCTTCATGATATCCTTCACCGTGATCATACCGCGCAGATTGCCCGCCTCGTCGACGATCAGGAGTTTCTCGATACGATTCTCGTGCAACAGCTCCTGCGCCGTGTCGAGAGTCGTCCCCTCGGGGGCGGTGATCAGCGGCTGTTTGGTCATCACCTGCCGCACCGAGACCGAGAGATCCTTGCAGAAACGCAGATCCCGGTTAGTCAGAATGCCGACGAGCCGGCCGTTTTCGGTGATCGGGATGCCGGAGATGGAGTAGCGGCGCATCATCTCCACCGCGTCATGGACCGGGTGGTCGGGACCGAGCGTAATCGGATCGTGGATCATCCCGCTCTCCGAGCGTTTCACGCGGTCCACCTCGGCGGCCTGCCGGTCGATCGGCATATTGCGGTGAATCGTTCCCAGGCCGCCCAATCGCGCCAAAGCGATCGCCAGCTTGGAGTCGGTCACGGTGTCCATCGCCGCCGAGAGAATCGGAATCGGCAGCAGGATACCGCCCAACCGGGTGGAGACATCAACGTCCTTGGGGAGGACGTCCGATTTCGCCGGGACCAGCAGGACATCCTCAAACGTCAAGGCCTCACGGTCAAACCGCCGGTCCAGCACGTGCGTCCCCTTTCTGCTCGACGGCGTAACCGGTACCGGCACGCCGTCTTCGACTACTCTCTGATTCATCACAAGCCTCAAGCCGAAGTTCGGCCTAATCGCCATTGGTCCAGATGAGAATCCGGCCGCAGGAATCACAGGTAATGAGGCGCTCGCCGCGGCGAATCTCCTGGACCAACTGGGGCGGCAGGGTCTTGAAACACCCCAGGCACGCGTTCTTGCGGACGCCGACCACGGCGCCGCCGCCTTTGCCGCGCCGGACCCGCTCGTACGTGGACACCATGCCGTCGTCCAGCCGCACGAGAATGTTGCGGCGCTCGTCTTCCTTGATCCGGATCTTCTCACCGACGGAGTCAATCTCACCCTGAATCGATGCGAGTTGAACTCCGTTGGTCTCTTTGATTTCTTCCCGGCGCGCTTTGCGGTCTTCGATTTCTTTGGCCAGTTCCTCGGTGCGCTCCATCGCCTGGATGATCCCGTCCTCGGCGGCACCGATCTCCTTGCGCACATGATCGATTTCACGGCTGAGGGCGTCGTATTCCTTGTTCGTCTTGATCGCGGTCATCTGCTTCTGCAGGCGTTCCAGCTCGCTGTTCTTCTCTTTGACACGCAGCTCCAGGCGTTTGTGTTCGAGTTGAGTTGCTTCGAGCTGATCCCGGGCTTCGGTCAATTCCACTCCCGCCTGGTCGACGGCGTCCCGGAGGTTCTTGATCATGTCGGGCAGGTAGTCCTTGGAGCGCTCGAGTTCATCCAATTGGTAATCCAGCCCCTGCAGCTTCAACAGAAGTTCAACGTTGTTCGACATCAGCGCAGTACTCCTATCACCCGGCGGTACCTTTGGGATCCGGCAGGTGCAAAAAACGCGCACCTTGTCGGTGCGCGAGTGAGCTTCTCTGGCGGCTTTCGACCCGCAGGGCGGATGCCCCTCGGATTGTCCGCGGAATGTCAATAGGTCGCAGTCGAACCATCATGTAACAATCAAATGGTGGGCAATACTGGACTCGAACCAGTGACCTTTCGGATGTGAACCGAACGCTCTAACCAACTGAGCTAATCGCCCGCCAGCTCTTCATCTCTGTCGTTTTTCCGCCCCCCGGGTTACCCGTCAGTTGGTCGCGATCCTGGTGGGCCCACCAGGACTCGAACCTGGGACCTACTGATTATGAGTCAGCAGCTCTGACCGACTGAGCTATGGGCCCCTGTTTTCGCATCCTCCGGTCAATTCCCTCCATAATAGTAAACGGAAATTCTAAAGCTCGCGTTCCTCCTGGTCAAGCCTTTTTTGACGATCTGCCGCCTCCGCGGGCGTACACTCACTCGAATCCTCCCCGGCGCCGCTTTCCGCCGCCCGCCGCAGTGTCTCATACTCCGCGAGGAGGGCCGCCACACGCGCCGCGTCCCCAGCCCGTTCCGCTTCCTTAATCTCCTGCTTGAGACGGCCCACTTGCGCGTGGTGGCGCTTCTCGGCGAAGCGCCTCATCCCGTCGGCGAAGATGCGGCCGCAGGAGGCGGCATCAATGTCGTAGGAGAGAAGCCGGCGCCAAGCCGCCCCTTCCTCCGGCGTTGCGGCGAGATCGTCCGGGCCGGGCCGCCCGCCCCCCTCCGTCCGGAACTCGATGAGTGCCGTGAACATGCGCTGGTGGACGGGGTGTTCGAAGTCGTCGGGTCGCACCGCGCGTTGCGCCTGCTCGGTGTACGACGGATCCTCCAGAAGGACACGAAGGAACTCGCTGTCCCGTGTCAGAATCTC
>DATKYL010000442.1:0-6098 GCA_035528515.1 Acidobacteriota bacterium
CCCGCGCGCCCGCAGACACGCTGAAAGACAGCGATCTCAGTGCGGCGATCGCTCGTTTGCCGGCAATCGTTCGGTGGATCGTGATACTCGGAGAGCGCGACGGGCTCTCAGCCAGAGAAATCGCCAATCTTGCCGGGGTCAGTCTTGATCTTGTAAAAGCAATGCAAAGCCGGGGACTTGCGCTTATCCAGGAGGATCCTCTGATCCAGGGCGGGGAGGCCTCATGAAGGGACGGCGACCGTAAAGCCGTAAAGGAGAGAGTATGCTGTGGACAGTGGCAGTTATTCTGCTGGTGATGTGGGCGCTGGGAATGGTCAGCGGTCACACGATGAGTGGATTTGT
The DNA here is from genome assembly GCA_035528515.1 of Acidobacteriota bacterium. GTDB lineage: Bacteria > Zixibacteria > MSB-5A5 > WJJR01 > WJJR01 > DATKYL01. Next base: position 343 of record DATKYL010000442.1, read on the forward strand.
TCACCTGTTGCTGGTGATCGCGGTCGTTGTGGTGCTGGTCCGGGTGATCACCGGGCGGCGCGTGCTGTAACGGCCGAGGCCCTGGGAACGAGGTCCTTGTGAAGTCGATTGTCATAGGCGGCATGGCCCTGATTGTCCTGGGCGCGGTGGGGCTGATTTACGGAGGCATATCCTATACCTCCAAGAGAAACGTTGTTGATTTTGGATCACTCGAAGTCCAAGTCGATGAGAAAAAGGAAATTCCACTGCCGCCCGTCCTTGGCGGCGCTGCCGTAGCGCTCGGAATCGTACTCGTATTCGCGGGTCGAAGAAGGATACCCCGCGGCCCCGCAGTGTAAGGTCCGAGTGATCAAGATGGCGGTATTGACGAGGAGGAGAAATGAGTAACACGTGCGTATCGTCTGGACCTCGTGGTCACTGGGGGATTTGGGGGAGCGACCGTGACGCGGGTCGCAGGACGTCCCGCACCTATTCATGGTTTGGCCTGTTGCTTGTGGTGCCGCTGATCAGTGCCTCCATGATGAGTTGCGCCAGTAACCTGGCCACCGGTGAACGCCATTTGAACCTGATCAGCGAGTCGCAGGAAATCGAGATCGGGCGGGAGGCCGACGCGCAGGTCATCGCCACCATCGGGCTCTATCCGGATTCGGCGTTGCAGCGCTACGTGCAGGAGCTGGGATCCAGGATCGCCCGGGACTCGGAACGGCCCAATCTGCCGTGGACGTTTCGTGTCGTCGATGACCCGACGGTCAATGCTTTTGCTGTGCCTGGCGGGTTCATTTATGTCACGCGCGGGTTGGTGGCATACATGATGAACGAGGCCGAATTGGCGTCGGTCATCGGGCACGAAATCGGGCATGTCACCGCAAAACACTCGGTGTATCGCATGTCCGAGCAACAGGTGACGCAAATCGGTGTGACGGCCGGCATGATGATCAAGCCCAGTCTGCAAAAGTACGGGGACTACCTCAACGCCGGTCTCGGATTGCTGTATCTGAAATTCAGCCGTGACGATGAGAGCCAGGCGGACCACCTGGGACTTCGATACATGATCCGCACCGGATACGATCCGCGTGAGATGATCGACGTGTTCGACATGCTGAGCCGTGTCAGCGAGGCCGGCGGCGCCGGACGTCTGCCCGAATGGCTGGCGACACATCCGAATCCCGAGAACCGGAGCGGGCACATTCAGGCGGAAATCGATACGCTCACGATTGATATGGGCGCACTTTCGGTGAATCAGAACGGGTATCTGCGCCTGCTGGACGGTGTGGTGTTCGGCGACGATCCACGTCTGGGTTTCTTCAAGGACAATCACTTCTATCATCCCGAGTTTGAATTCGAGTTCCTTTTCCCATTGAGCTGGCAGACCGCAAACCTCAGAGACGGAGTGGTCGCGGTCAGCGACAAGCAAGAGGCAGTGATACAGATCACTATGGCCCAGGCAACCTCCGCCGCAGAGGCAGCAAGAGCGTTCTTCCAGCAGGAAGGGCTCGAGGGAGAACGCCAGGAAGTCACCACGATCAATGACCTCTCCTCCGTCTCGGCGCAGTTTCGCGCGCAGGATGGAGAACAATCACTGCGCGGCCGCGCAACATTCGTCGATCTTGAAGGCAAGACTTATCAATTGCTCGGTTATACCACCGAGCAACTCTGGTCGAAGTATGAGAGCATCACCACGAGCGCATTGCGGAGCTTCCGGCGCCTGACGGATCCTGCCATCTTACGGATGCAGCCCATGCGGCTCACCATCCTCACCGTCACGCAACGTGTGTCTTTGGAGCAATTGGCACAGCAGGAGAACTCTCCGGTCCTGCTTGGGACACTAGCACTCATCAATCAGACCGAAACGAATGCGCAGTTCAACGCCGGTGATCGAGTCAAGATCGTGAAAGGAGACGGGACCGCATATTAGTTCATTCGAATCGATAGAGGGGAATCACGCAGGGAACAAGCCCGCGGCCGTCCCGCAGGGATGCGGGATGGCCGCGGGAGACGCAGGGTGGAGCAGATTGCGGCGGCGCGGACTCGATTTTGAGAACATGGCTTGACATCGATCACTCGATCTGAATTGCTGTCGCAAGAATACGATTGGCTTGGTTCTGGACGAAGTGTAATGACGAAGGCACCTCAGTGCGGCACGGTTGGTACCCGAGGCTGGCCTTAAACCCATCCCCAAAGGGATACGGAGGTACGGAAGATGAAGAAGATTCTAACGATTTCGGCATTGACAGTTGCGCTGGTACTGGCATCTGTCCCGGTGGTGACCCGCGCGGACATGGATGATCCCGGCAGTAAAGTCGGATTCCGAGGCTGGGGACCGCGCGTCGGATTGACCTTTAACCCCGATCAGTTTCACTTCGGAGCGCACCTGGATTTCGGGAACTTTGCCCAGCATATACGCTTTCAGCCGAATCTTGAAATCGGCTTCGGCGACGGTCTGACGCTCTTTGCGATCAACGCCGAAGCGGCCTATCGCTTCGCGTCGCGCTGGGACGTGTGGACGCCGTACCTTGGCGGCGGTATTGGCGCCAATATTTACAGTGCTGATAAAGGCGACAGGGGAACGGAAACCGACTTCGGTGCGAGCATTCTTGGCGGTATCGAGAAGGGGCTCGCCAACGGCTCGCGCTTCTTCATCGAAGCGAAACTGGGATTGGCGGATGCACCGGACTTGAAAGCCACGGTTGGTTGGACATTCTATCATTAGGAGAGGCGCACTGGCGCCTTGAGACGGCGGCCATGACCGTCGCCTCAACTCGAGGGGAATAATCGAATGAAGTCGCTCGCAATCGCACTGGTGATCATCGGAATTGCCGTGCTTGTCTTCGGGATCGTTAGTTACGCCGACAACCGAACCACGGTCGAAATGGGTTCGATGAGCGCCACGATCACGGAACACGGGACTGCTCCGATAGCCGCCATGATCGGCGGGGGAATTGCACTGATTGGCGGTCTTGTGTTGCTCGCGAACAAAAGGCGCCGTGCGTAATGCCAGTTCGAGACCGGGAGCCACGGACGATTGCGAAGTACTGCAATCCTGTCTCGGTCGCCCGGGAGTGAAAGGCTGAAATGAACTGCAGAGCGGGACCGCAACTATTCTCTGACCGAGCGTACAGGTGTTCCTAAGTCGCTCAGGGAGAATCCAAAACGGTTTCACCGGCCCTTCGGGCCAACGGGCTGGGGACGCCCACTCGTCCCCGAGAGCATGAGGATGTGTGCAATGAAGGAAGCTGCCGTCAAGTTGTTCAGTGATGCCAGGGATCCTGGCGTCATCTCCCCTGAAGGGGATAAAGGTCGCCCGATCATGGTTGCGTCGATGCGTAGCCGGACCAGCATGTTGAAGAAACTGACTTTGGGGGCAATTGTTTCCCTCTTCGCGGCGGTCAGTCTGTTCGGCTGCCGGTCCGCGCAAGAGGAGGTGAATGCGAACGCAGAAAATACCTCGACACCAACCTCAAACTGGCCCAAGACGTTGACGGTCCCGGCGGGCACGACGCTGCTCGTCTCGCTGGACTCGCCTCTGCGTACTGATGCCAGTAAGGTTGGCGACAGTTTCTCGGCGCACCTGACCGATGCTGTGCATGTGGATCAGATGACCGTTCTGCCGGTGGGCACCGAGGTCCGCGGCCGACTGACCCTCGTCGAAGAGCCGCATCGCACCTCGGGCAAGGCGCAGATGACGCTAATGTTCGATGAGGTTGTGGATCCCGCCGGTCAGTCACACTCCATTTCGACCGCGCCGATCGTCCTTGTCGCCGAAGGTGACAAGATCGGCGACGCAGAGAAGGTGGCGGCGGGCGCAGTCATCGGCGGCATCATTGGTGCCGTGTCGAGCCCCGAGCAACGAGCCAAGGGCGCAGCCGTCGGAGCGGCAGCAGGCGCGGTCGCCGGTGGCGCGATCGCCATTGCCACCAAGGGTGAACAAATCGAACTTCCTGCTGGCCAGCGATTCGCGGTCGATCTGAAAGAGTCCCTTCGGGTGTCGGTGACCCAACAGACCGCCGGCGGATAGTCCTGTTCTCTACGGGGGGTTGATCCAAGGGGGCGCCGTGATGCAATCGCGGCGCCCTCTCTCGTTGGGACGGAGCATCGTAAGGCGCGACGCACAAGCCGCGAAGCAAGCCGACATGTATGGGAATTCCGCCTGAGGAGGCCGGTCATGCGTTCAAGACCGTGGCATTCATCACCCTGCGATTTTCTCAGATGCTACCACGCGGGAACACTTGCGTTTTGCTCTCGATGCCTCGGACATTGACCCCTTGGCAGGGTGGATTGCTGTGAAAAAGCGTGCTGCGACAATGCCTTGCATAATACTATGTTAGATGACGACTGAATCTCTTTGAACCAGAGGTGCCATTCGTGAAGATCGCAGTTGTATGCTTTGATATGGACGGGACATTGATCAGGAACACCGATTCCGTCAGATACTTGTGCACACTCAACGGGAATGCGGGAGCATTACAGGAAATCGAGAAGCACGAGATTGACGGGAGTATCTCATGGATCGATGCAGACCATCGAAAGGCGCGGTTGATCAAAGGCCTCAGCCTTTCGGCGGCAGAAGACAAGTTCAAGGACACGATTGAACTCATTCAGAATATAGAGCAGGTGGTGGGGCATCTAAAGGAAAGGGGAATACGATCGGTGCTGATAACAGCAGGGCCGATCCAGGTTGCCGGCATCCTCGGGACGCAGTTTGGCTTCGATGGAGTCTACGGCAGCCTGTATGAAGTGGAGGACCAGAGATTTACTGGGAGGATCACTCGTCATTTGGGGAATGACGGCAAGCTGCAATGTCTAAAGGACTTCTGTGTGAAGAACGGAATCGGTTTCGAGCATTGCGTGGCAGTTGGGGATAGCGAATCAGACATTGACCTCTTCGAGAAGTGCGGGCGATCAATCGCCATCAACTACTCCGACGCAGTAAAAGGAAAGGCGTCCGAACACCTCATCACCGACGATCTCTCTGACGTAATCGGTATTCTGGAATCCTGGCAGGCACAGTAGGGATCGTATGTTAGAGTCGATTTCTGCAATCGATCCCCCCTGGTTTTCCAGCGCACTTGTTAGAAGACTTGTCGGGACAGTCGCCGGGGGCCCGTGACTGTGTGCAACTGACCTTGGGGCCTGTTGAAAAAGGCCTGTTACGCCCCTCCGGGGCTTTGTTTCTCACTCTGCCCCCCGATCCCACGGCTTACGCCGTGGGCTAATCCCTTGTCACGCCGCAGGTCTGTTCTTGAACGGGACACGGTTTGCACCGGAGTGGGCCCTTCGATTCATCATACCACGGGATTTTTCAACAGGCCCCTTGGTCAGTTGCGTCTAGGCGGGTGGCCTGCGTGACCCGGAAGCGTCGAGGATGCCCGCCGGCAAATGAACCTCAATCACTTTTCTGGTCTCAGGTTCTCAATCACTTGGATGTCGACCCAGTAGATGTCTGCCTCACTGGAATAAAACAGGTACCGGCCATCAGGCGAAAGCGAAGGACAGAACTCGGTTCCTTCAGAGTTTATGGCCTCCCCGAGATTTACCGCATCACTCCAAACACCGTCAGCCTGCCGGAAACACACATAGAGATCGCCCTTTCCGTACCCCCCTTCCCTCTGTGAATCAAACACTATGAATGTCTCATCAGGGTCAACGCAAGGATGCACTCCGGATGCCGGATCGTTTACACCCCCACCCAGCATCTGCAGATCAGAATACTTCCCATCGATCAACCTGGAGCAGCTTACCCCTACGGGACCTCTGAT
>DATKYL010000443.1:0-9463 GCA_035528515.1 Acidobacteriota bacterium
GACCGCGCGACAACCCTGCGCCGTGAGGAGGCGGCCGCGCGCGGCCGGGAATGATGTCACGGGCGATCGGTATCCTGGGGGGGACCTTTGATCCGGTGCACTTCGGGCACCTGATCGCGGCTTCCTGGGCCCTCGATGAACTGGCGCTCGACCGAATTCTCCTGATACCGAACAGCCAATCCCCGCTGAAAACTCCGGGGCCGACGGCATCGTTTGCCGATCGTGTCGCGATGGTCGCCTGCGCGATCACATCGGAGTCGCGCCTGACCGTCAGCGACGTCGAGGGCCGACGCGGCGGGGTATCCTACACCGTCGACACGCTGCAGCAGGTGCGAGCGGAGTATCCCGACGCCCAATTGTCGCTCATCCTGGGAACGGATGCGCTGCAGGATTTTGTCAGTTGGCGCGATCACACCACCGTAGCTGAGATCGCCCGGATCGTGGGGGTCGTGCGCGGTGATGAGGACGCACCGCTGCCGTCCGTGGTCCAGCACGTCCTGTCGATGCCGCGGATCGACATCTCCTCCTCGCTGATCCGGCAGCGGATCGCCGCCGGGCAGACAATCGCGTTTCTCACCCCGTCCACCGTCGTCGCCTACATCCGGGAGCACCGGCTGTACGGCTCGCCCTGACGCCGATCGGTTGCCGAGGGCCTTGTTCCGCGCGGGCGCGTATGTTATAATCGACGGCAGAGGGTCGCGCCATGCGGAAACGAGACATCGTTCTGATTCAGGTTCGCAATCCCGTCGGCAAGAGTGAGCCGCTCCCTGTCCTGCGCGTATTCGATGACATGAGAATGCTGCGTCTGAAACGCGCCTTCTTTGAGGACACTCTCTGTCAGGTCGCCGGCATCGACGGCGTCGACATCAAGATCGCCGTGGCGCCGCCGCCGCGTTCCGTGTGGGCGCGCGATGCGATCGCGAATCTGACCGAACGTTTTCCTCAACACCGCTCGTTCCAGACGCTGACCGATCGTACCGAAGTCATCGCCCAGGCGGTGGCGCCGATCGACAAGCGCTCCGCCGCGAATCTCAAATACTGTCTGGAGGCGGGGTATCGGAACATCGTCCTCATGGGTGGGTACATCCCGACGATCAATCCCGAACTGATCGCCACCGCGTTTCATTACCTGAGTAAGCATCCCCTGATCCTGGGACCGACGATCGAAGGCGGCTGCTACCTTGTCGGCCTGCGTTCGGACTGTGCCGAAGCGGCGGACTTAGTCTCGATCGGGACCGACGTGTCCTACAAGAATTCGACCGAGGCGCTCCGGGAGACGGGGATCACCTGGCAGGAAATTGAACTGTGCTACGACGTCAGCCATCAGGAAGACTTGGAATTCATCGTGCGCGAAATCAACCACTTTCGCTTCACCGGCGATGAAGAAACCGCGCAATGCACTGAGGCAACCCTCGCGGAGTTTATTCGCGAGACGACGGTCGACGGCGACAGCGAGGGGTCCTGACGGTCCCTGGTTTCGGCGGCGGATTCCCGACAGAGACCACACACACGCGTACGGGACGGCGCAATGCCGTGACGGATCACAGAAACTGGAGGTTCGTGTGCCGACTTATTGGGAAGACTTGAACTGGATCGAGTTCCAGAAGAAAGTGCCCGAGGAATTCATTACCGCCATCATCCCGATCGGCACGATTGAGGGACATGGTGTCGGTCCGCTGGGTACCGACAATATCATCCCGATCGACATCGTTCGCGCCATCGCCGAGGACTGCCACGCGCTGATCTGCCCGCCGATCCACTACGGTCAGGTCCGGGGACTGGCCGGGTATCCCGGATCGCTGGTCGTCGATGACGATATCTTCGCCGAATACTGCGCCTGCGTCTTCCGCAGCATCGCTTCGTGGGGATTCGACAGCCTGATCGTCATCAACGGACACGGTGGGAACACGCAATCGCTGAAAGAGGCCGCTTGGGACGCGCACAACAAGACGGGGATGAAGATCCTCGTGGTGGATTGGTGGTCGTTGGCAATGCCGGTCTGTGAGGATGTCTACGGTCATGCCGGCGGTCACGCCGGGACCGATGAGAACGCGTACATCCAGGCGATCCGCCCCGAAACCGTACACGCCGACCTGTACTCCGACGACATGGTCTATGTGCTCGCACCCGGTGTGGCGGTCTATCCCTATCCCGGTCCGGTTTTGGTCGGCCCGAACAGCGAGGGCGCGCCCGACTTCGATCCCGCCAAGGCGCAACGCTACCGTGATGGTGCCGTGGCCAAGGTGCGTGAGTTCTGTCAAACGACACTCGCGCGCTGGGATGCGATGGGCCTGTAAGAAACGGTCCCCCCAAAGAAAACACCCGTCGGCTTGGTCCGACGGGTGTCACCCATCCGCGTTTCGATTTCCGTCAGAACGATTCGACGTAGATGATCCGCAATTCGCGCCCCATCGAGTCGCGATCGCGCCGGTTCGACAGCAGATCCTTGAGGTTGGCTTCCATGAAGATCCGGTTGAGAATCATCCAGCGGGCGCCCGTGTTCAGATACCCCCGCCCCTTGCCCAGTGCTAAGGGTTTGCGGTCGTCATTCAGACCCAGATCGTAGTCGACCACCAGTCCGAAATTGTTCTCAAACCGCATGTCGGCACCGAAAAAGGCGTTGATGTCGTTGTCGTTGTCATCGGCGTCCGTGGCGTAATTGAGACCGGCGTGCATCGATGAGAACACGCTGCCGCTGCGGTATCCCTTCGAGCCCACCACGAAGAAGCCCTTGGCCTTATTCTCATACCGGTCGAGCGAATCGACCCAGCGGCCGAATCCCTGCTCCTCGAATCCGACCGCAATCGCCGGCATCGCCAGCGACTCGTCAATCAGCTGGATCTTCGTGAGGAAGTTCATGCGCGGGTTCCAGTCGGGATCGGTGGCGGAGATGATGTTCGTGCCGCCGTAGCCGAGACCGATCATCCAGCGGTTGGTCAACCCGATCTGCAAGAGACCCAGTACACCACCGTCCGGGTAAGCGCGCAATTCGGTGTCAAAGGTCCCCTTAAGAAGTGTTCCGGCGGTCGGTGCGTCGACCATGCGACGGGGCGGCTGCTCCGGCCCGTAGGCCGATCGATCGCTTGATTGACGGCGGCGCGAACTCTGCGCCCCCGCATCTTGGATGAGTCCCAGTGTCAGAACGAGGACACACGCCCCCGTCAGGGCGATTCTCATGTTCTTCATTTGAAAGTCCCCTCTCGGATAAACCCCTGCCGTCGGATAATCCGGGACGGGTCGTATTCTGTCAACAGAAAAAGCGGGAGGAACTGCGAATCAGAAGGCGGGTGGTGTGGCGGCGATTTCATCGGCGACCATGCGGGCGTAGCGCCGCCTGAGCCTCGCCAACGTCGCGGCGGCCGCCGAGCGGGGCTTCGGACGTACGTCTCTGTCGCCCACCGCCTTGACAGCCGCGATTCCCCGAATGGCGGACGTGATGAACGATGCATCGGCCCGCAACAACCGCGCCGGCGGGATCCGGTCTTCGCGCGCCCGGATGCCGAGCTGCTCCGCCGCCGCCAGGATGAGACCGCGCGTGATACCCGCCAGTGCCCCTTCACTCAGGGCCGGTGTGGCGATCCGGTCTCCCTCGACTAAGAAGACCGACGTCATCGCGCCGTCGGCGAGACGGTCATCGGTATTCATGACCAGCGCCGCCTCGAATCCCTCATTCCAGGCGCACACCGATGCAAAAATATTGGAGAAATAGGCCATCGTCTTGATACCGACGCCCGGCGTCGTGCTTTCGATCCGCCACGGTGCGACCCAGAGCCTGACCGGCCGGCTCACCGGCAGCGTGGTCCGACGGGCGGCAACGACCCGTCGGCCGTCGAGCTTGTTCGGGACACCGGCGGTCCAGTAGAGATTGACCGCCCCTTCGGCGAGGCGCGCACGATGGAGTGTCCGGTAAACGTCGCGTGTCCAGTCCGCCGCCGACACGTCCTGCGGCAACTGCAGCGCTCCCGCCGCCGTATAGAGACGCTCGAGATGTCGTGCCAGAAAGAGGGGACGGCGGCGGTGAACCCGGAGCGTGTCGAACGCTCCCCACCCATAGCGGAATCCCCAATCGTCGATCAGCACCGTCGCCTTCGACGGTGCAACCAGCCGTCCGTTTACACAGAATGTCACGGAAGTACTATGAGTGCGCTGTGCTGAGCGCAGATTGGTGTTCCGGCGGTTGGTGGCTTTCGTCATCCCGAGTCAAAGCATCGAGGATTGGAGCGATTTTCACAAGCGATTCATCGTATTCCGATTCCGGGTCGGAGTCGGCCACGATTCCACCCCCGCCGAACACGCGCACGACCGAGCCGATCTGGACAATCGTCCGAATTCCCAGGGCGAACTCGGCATCGCCGGCCGCGTCCACCCAGCCGATCGCGCCGCAGTAGGCGCCTCGGGGAATAGACTCCAAGTCGCGCAAGATCTCCACCGCACGTCTCTTGGGGGCCCCGGTGATCGAACCGCCGGGGAAGGTTGCCCGCATCACATCGGTCCAGTCGCAATCCGCTGCGATCGTTCCCGTGACCGTCGATTCCAGATGCCAGACCGATGGCGCGGCGCGTGGCCGGCGCAACATCCGGGTGCAGACCGATCCGACCCGCGCGACTTTCCCTAAGTCGTTGCGTTCCAAGTCGGTAATCATGAGAAGCTCGGCCTGGTCCTTGGGGCTGGTGATCAGCCGCCGCAGATTCGCGCGGTCGAGCGATGGGTCGCTGCTGCGCGCGATCGTCCCCTTGATCGGCCGCGTCTCAACTTCGCGGCCCCGTTTGCGCCAGAATAGCTCCGGGGTCGAGGCGAGGATGTCGATTTCGGGAAACGCACTCCGGTATCCCGCCGGGTCGGCGACCGCGACCGGCCCAAAGTTGAGGTGGGCGGAATACGGCGCCGGATTGATCGCGCGAATCCGGGCCGCCGCCGCCGCCGGGGACAGCGCCGTCGCCACGTCGAACGCCTGAGTATAGTTGGCCTGATAGATGTCCCCGGCCGCAATATGTGCCTTGATCCGCCTAACGTCATCCCGGTACCGCGAGGCATCCGTCATAGCCCGGACCGTCGGTCGCCCGATCAGCGCCCGTGACTCGGCCTGATCGTAGGCACGAGCGGGCGGGCGGCTCAGACCGGACGGCCGCGAATCGCACTCGTCCAATCGTTCATAGACGAGAAACTGAATCAGGGGATACCGGAGGGTCTCGCGTGCCGCCGAACCCGGTAGCGTGAGCCCGAGCAGGGGATAGGCCAGTTCGTACGCGATATACCCGATCATCCCGGCGGATGGGAAACGGCGCTTCGTCTCACTGTGCCACCGTGCCAGCCACCAGAGTGGATCGCCGACGCCGCGAACCGTCAGCCGTGATGCCGCCGATTCCCACAACCAGGAGTTTTCCCCCGCGGCGAAACGGCCGATCAATCCGGTTCCCTGCCTCCCCGCACCGAGCATCCCCGGACGGGGCCACAGATTCCTTAACTCGGCGTTACCCAGAGACACAGCCTCAGACTCCGTTTCGATCCACCCCCCAATTGTACGGCATTACATGATCCGAAACCGGATCGCTGAGTTCAACCGGAATGAACGACAGGCGGTTGAGTAAGACCCGCTACGGCACCTTTTCTGGTCCGTCCAATGAAGCCCGCACAATTGTTGGGCTCCCCCCGGGCCGGGTGAACACCGGCTCTCGATCTGAAACATGCGGTAATCCGGACGTCCAATGAAGACAGGTCTTCGACGGCCCCGTTTGTCGCTGACAGGCAATGAGTTAGCGTTTCCCGAGATTCCTGAGGCCCAACGGGACTTTGATAGGGGTCTCACGTGTATATATTCAGGGTGGAACGGAACGGCGGTTGCTCGTGTATATTATTGCAGACGGCCACGTCCGTCGAACCGCTGACAGGAGCAGGTCTTTGGAAACGGCCAAAGCAATCGATCACGCGATCATGCGTCGCATCCAGAAGGATGAGTTCCCGGCCTTCGAAGAGTTGGTTGACCGATACAAGTCCCGTTTGGTCAACCTGATCTACCGCATGCTCAGCGATCAAAACGAGGCCGAGGATCTCGTCCAGGAGACTTTCCTGCGGGTCTGGACCCACCGGCAGGATTACGATTTCTCCTACTGTCTTTCAACCTGGGTCTACACCATCGCCCTCAATCTCGCGAAGAACGAGCTACGCAAGAGACGTCGATTCAAGTTTTTCAGTATCAGCGAGATGACCGAGAAGGGACTGGAGTTGCCCGATCCCAAGATGGGACCGTCGGCTCTGGGACATCTTCTTGAAGGCGCCATCAGTTGCCTGCCGACAAAGTATAAGGCAGCCTTTCTGCTGCGTGACGTGGAGCAGTTGCCCTATGAGGACGTCGCCCAGATTCTCGGCGTGCCGTTGGGAACGGTCAAGTCGCGGGTCAATCGGGCGCGATCGGTCTTGAAAAACGAGTTGAAACCGAAACTGGAGCAAACCCGTGCGCTGTCGGAAAGCTCGCTGGTACCTGTCCGCTCGATGTGACGACACGCTCTCCGAGCGGCAGCGGCAGCGTCTGAACGGGCATCTCGAAGCCTGCGCGGACTGCCGTCGGGAGGCGTTCTACTTCTCCGAGAACGCCGCAGCGTCGACGCGGGTGGAACGGGTTGCGGTCCGGCCGGATTTCAATCTCCGGCTGCGTGCCGCGGTTCGTCGTGCCGAAGCGGAAGCTGCCGCGCCGACGGGCTGGCATGCCTGGCTGACCGGCCTGAGCCTGCGCCCGGCTTTCGCGGTGGCGTCGGCCGCTGCGATCATCCTCGCCGGCATCGGGGCGTATCAGTTCTCCGATTTCAGCCGGGACCGCGCCGCTCTCGCCGAAAACACACAGCGAGCCGAGCAGGGCCGTCTGGCACGCGCCCAGGCGATGGGTCTTTCGGAAGCCGAACCGATTCTTCCCGCCGGCTGGACGGCGGTGGACGGGCTGTCGCCTGAGATGCAACGGCTGCAGGAGCAGTATCTCGCCGGCGAGAACCTGCCGCGGAACTACATCGTCCAGTCCGAAGGCCTCGACGACCCCCTCTCCAATAAGCCCCGGCCGCTCTACGTGATGCCAACGGTTCCCTCGGAACAGATGGTGCGTGAGGTCAGCTACTGAGTCCAATCCGATAGATGTAATCCCCAATGGCCGCCTCCGGGCGGCCATTTCTCGTATTTGGAGCCCCGGCCCAGCGCCTTTCGTCGCCCAGGGGACGGTGAGGAAGCGGATTTCATGGCGCGCCGGGCACCCTCCGGGGTAGAATAGGCTGGTGAGGGGACTACGATCCTGGAGTCGTTGAGGCGATGGAGGTGGCGACCGATCTGATGACTGAATGCGAACGGTAGCTGGCACATGAAGAATCGGAAATGCCTGACAGGCGCGTTGATGGGATTCCTCCTCATCGCCACCGGTGGCGGTCTGTCCCCGCAACTGGCGGCGCAGGAGGCCGGGCGGCCGATGAGCATTCTCCAGGCCCTCGATGCCGAAGTGCGCGCCCTGGTCGATGCCGTTTCACCCGCCGTGGTGACCGTACGCTGCATTCCCAAGAGCGATGATGGGGAGGGGCATGGCGCCGCGCGGCTCCCGCGCGCCATGTCGGTCGGCTCAGGGATCATTCTGGACACCCTCGGACGCATACTCACGACCGCGCGCGTCGTCGAGGGCTCCGACGATTTCTGGGTGGAGTTATGGGATGGTCGCCTGTTTCGGGCGGTCATGGTGGGCGCCAATCGGGATGTTGCGGTCCTGCAGATCGACCTCCTCGGTCTGCGCCCCGCGGAATACGGCGACGCGACCGAGTTAAGTGTCGGCTCGTCGGTTGCCGCCGTGGGGAACTCCTACGGGTACTCGGGCGGACTCTCCTGGGGTGTGGTCAATGGATTCCGGCCTGACGGCACCATCCAGTTATCACTGGGTGTCTCGGCGGGAAGTTCAGGTGGGGCTCTAGTCGATTACCGCGGACGCATCGTCGGACTGGTCAAAGCCAAGATTTCTGAGCCCTACTACATCGATCCGTTGCATCTGCCGTCCACAGACGGACAGGAGGCGATTGTCATCCCCGGACGGCGCCTCGAATTGCCGACCTCGTCCGTGTCCCTTGCGATTCCGATCGGGACGGCGTTGCGCGCGGCGGCGCGTCTGACCGAAACCGGCGAGGAAATACCCGCCTACGTCGGCGTCTACGTCGAAGACCTGACCGGGTGGTACACGGCGCATTTCAAGACCCAGAACGGCGTGCTGGTCACCGGCGTCGTCGATCACACGCCGGCGCATCGCTTCGGACTGCTGCGCGGCGATGTCATCACGCGGATCGACCGGGAGCAGGTGCACACGGTCCAGCGGTTCCGTCAGATCGTCGCGCAGGCCCGACCCGGCCAGCGCACGCTTTTTGACCTCATCCGAGGGGGCAAACCACTCAAGCTCGTCGTCGAAATGGGACGGGCCGACATTCCTCATCTGGGTGAAGCCGTCATGCCCGCGTCCGCCGGCAATCCTCCGCCGACGACTGAAGCGCGACCGGCCACCGCTCATTCTGAAGGAATCGGGGCGCTCAGGCTCCTGCAGCAGGCCCGCAATGACAGCGCGGCTGCCGCCCAATCCCCCGCCCCCGGCTGGGACACGCGTATGGACCAGTTGGAGCAGCGGATTGACTCCCTCAAGCAGGAGCTGTCACGGGCCCGCAACGGCGATAGCCCCTGATCGATGGTCCCGAAGCATCCTCCCGACATGCGCTGACATCTTGCCGATCCCGGGCGGGTGGCATATCGTGCTTCCGTGGACTCCGGTTTTTGGGCGGGGGTCACGAATTGAGGTTGGCCGGCAATGTCTCGGTTTCGAAAAATCGTCCTTTTCACGCTGGCTCTGGCCGTAATCATCGTGGCCGGTGCCATTCTGCTTATTACCCGGACGCCGATTCTTACCGACCGGGCCGTCGGATATCTCAACACGTCGCTGGCCCGTACCACCACGCTACAGATTTCCGTCGGACGTGTCACCGGCGACTGGATCAACAGGCTGGTCGTGCACGATGTCGTGGTGACCGAAAGCCGCCCCGACGCAGTCGATACGCTCCTCCAGATCGCTGAGGTGGCTTTCGAGTACCGCTTGACCGAACTGATTCAACTGGTGCCGGTCGTCAGACGCATCGCCATCGATCGCCCCCGCATTCGGCTTCCCGACGGGTCCCTGGTCGAGTGGCAGCGCCGCATGGTGCGCGGTGTGGCGGATGCGCCGCCACGAGATACTCTTGCGGATTTCATCGTCGAAGCGGTCAGCATCTCCGACGGATCGGTCGAACGCGCCGCTGGAGATGAAATCGTCGCCGACCAGATCCTCGTGAATCTCGTCATCCAACGACTTGGCGGAGAGTGGCGGATCGGCCTGTTGCCCTCGGTCGCGCAGACAGTTTCCTGGGGTACGGTCTCGGCGGAGGGTCAGTTGGTGACCCGGGAGAACACTTGGTCGGCCGACTCGGTT
>DATKYL010000444.1:0-8485 GCA_035528515.1 Acidobacteriota bacterium
TCAAGAACGTCATCGCCACCCAGTTGGTCTATGAGGATATCAGGGATCAGCTAACGGTCGGTGTGATCTCGATCGATGCGCGCAGTGGGATTGAGGAGATCGCCCAGTCGATCGGTCCGATCCTGGGCTTCATACCCGTCACCAACCCGACATCCACGACGATCTTCAAGATCCTCATCGCGATGAAAACCCGCAATCCGCTGATCATCAGTCCGCCCGCGGGGGCGCGCCGCAGTGCCGGCGCGGCCGTCGAGATCTGCTACCAGGCGGCGCTGCAGGCGGGTGCTCCCGAACACTGCATCCAGTGCGTGCCAAAGGCGTCGGAAGAGACGATCGACGAACTCATGTCCGATCACCATCTGGCGCTGATCCTGGCGACCGGGACTAATTCGGTCGTGCGGAAGGCGTACCGGTCCGGCACGCCCGCGATCGGCGTCGGTCCCGGGAACGTTCCGGTGTACATCGGGCGCACGGCGGATGTCCCCTTCGCGGTACGGAGCATCATCGAGTCGAAGACCTTCGACAACGGCACTGTCTGCGCCAGCGAGCAGGCAGTGGTTGTCAGGCGCGGGGTTGCCGAGGGGGTTATCGCGGAGTTCAGGCGGCAGGGTGTCCACCTCCTATCCCCCGAGGAGACCGAGAAGGTCGGGCAGATCGCCTACGACCGTGAGCGCCGGATCATGCGCGCCACGGTGGTCGGCCAGTCGGTGCAGACGATCGCGGCGAGCGCCGGCATCCCGGTGCCCCAGGACGCCGTCCTGCTCATGGCCCCCATCGAGGGCGTCGGGCCCGACTACCCGCTGTCGGCGGAGATTCTGGCTCCGATCCTCGCTCTATATGTAGAGGACGACTTTGACAGGGCCATCCGCCGCTGCTCGGAGATCACCCGCTTCGGCGGCCTCGGGCACACCGCGGTGATCTACTCCAACACCGACGAGCGCATCGAGTACTTCTCCCGCGCCGTTGAAGCGGCCCGCATCCTGGTCAACATGCCGTCGACGTACGGGGCGCTGGGCGGCATATACAACACGCTCAGTCCCTCGTTCACGCTCTGTTGCGGTTCCGGGGCCAACAACAACACCACCGACAACATTACCGTCCGTCATCTGCTCAACATTCATCGTATCACCCGCCGCCGTCCCAACCCGCGCTGGATGGACTTCGATCAGGGAAAGTACCTAGACCCGTCGGTGGCGGCGCGGCAGATCGAGGCCGAGTACAATCGGAATTTCTGAAGTCTCCGGACAATGAGACAGGGCGTCGCCGCGGGTACGCGACGACGCCCTCAGTCCATTCACCGGGCGGATCGGGAGTGCCGGATCACAGGCCGTAGCGGTCGATGATCTCCTTTTTCCCCTTGCCCAGGATATCGTATTTCTTGCCGACCTTCACGAAAGCGGCTATCGCTTTGTCCAAATGATGTTTGTCATGAGCGGCGGACAACTGGGTCCGGATACGTGCCTGTCCCTTGGGGACAACGGGGAAGAAAAACCCGACCGCATAGATCCCTTCCTCATAGAGATCGCGCGCCACATCCTGGGCGAGTTTTGCGTTGTAGAGCATCACCGGCACGATCGGGCTCTCGCCCGCTTTGATGTCGAAGCCCGCCTCGGTCAGCAATGTCCGCCAGTAGCGTGCGTTTTCCTCCAATTTGTCCCGGCGCTCGGTGGTGTGGGAAATCAGATCGAGGACCTTGAGCGCCCCGGCGACGATGACCGGTGCGACGGTGTTGGAGAAAAGGTAGGGACGGGCGCGCTGGCGGCACAGTTCCACCAGTTCGCGACGGCCGCTGACACAGCCGCCGGACGCGCCGCCGAGCGCCTTGCCGAGGGTGGTCGTAATAATGTCGATCCGGCCGAGCACTCCGAAGTGCTCGTGGGTGCCGCGACCCGTTCGGCCGATGAAGCCCGAAGCGTGGGAATCGTCGAGGAGCACCATGGCGTCATACGCTTCAGCCAGCCGTACGACCTCATCGAGCGGCGCCAGATCGCCGTCCATGGAGAAGACGCCGTCGGTGACGATCAGGCGCACGCGTTTGTCCTGATGTTCCTGGAGCTTCTCCTCGAGATGCGCCATGTCGGAGTGCTTGTAGCTGTCCTGCATCGCCTTGCACAGGCGCATGCCGTCGATCAACGAAGCGTGCACCAGCCGGTCGGCGATCATCACGTCCTGCTCGTTGAGCACGGCTTCGAATACGCCGGCGTTGGCATCCATGCAGGACGGGAAAAGCAGAGTGTCCTCGGTTCCCAGGAAGGCGGTGAGCTTCTCCTCCAATTCGCGATGGATATCCTGGGTGCCGCAAATGAAACGGACCGACGACATTCCGTATCCGCGGTGGTCGAGCCCTTTGCGGGCGGCCGCGACGACATCCGGGTGGCTCGACAGCCCCAGGTAGTTGTTGGCGCACATGTTGATGACTCGCCTGACGGCGGAGCCGACCGGGTACTCGACCTCGATCTCCGCTCCTTGGGGCGCGTGAATGTAGCGCTCCTCCTTGAACAGGCCCGAGTCCCGAAGTCCCTGCAGCTCCTGCCGGTACCAGGCGCGCATTGTCTCGCTGTAGGCCATGAAATCCTCCCTGCGGTAGACTAATGATGGCGGAAGCCGTACCGCGTGACTACGATTTGCGGAAACGCTCGACCAGGGCAGCGATGCTCTTGACCGTGTCAAAGGCCTGCGGCGTGGCTTCGGCATCCGGAATCTGGGTCGCGTACTTCTTCTCAACGAAGCGCTTCAGGGAAACCATCGAGAAGGAATCCACGATCCCGCCGGTGATAAGGGTCGTGTCCTCTGTCAATTCGCGATCGTCATCGTCCTCCAGATATTCCCTGCGGATGTAATCCAGAATCGCCTGTTTGAGATTGTCCACGAATCCCTCCTTCATCGGGCCGAGCTAATCGTTTTCCAGTGTCGAGATATCGCCGATCGGTTCTCCCCATTCCTGGGCGCGCAGGACACGGCGCATGATCTTGCCGCTGCGGGTCTTGGGGAGTGAGGCGACGAATTCGATTTCCTGGGGCATCGCCAGAGGCGAAAGCCGTTTACGGATGAAATTCATGATCTCCAATTCCAGATCGTCGTCCGGTTGCCTACCCGGTTTGAGGGCGACAAACGCCTTGACCACTTCCATGTTGACGGGATCGGGTTTGCCCACTGCCGCCGATTCGGCAACCGCGGGGTGTTCCAGAAGCGCCGATTCGATTTCAAACGGTCCCACCAGATGCCCGCCGGTGTTGATGACGTCATCATCGCGCCCGACGAACCAGAAATACCCGTCGCCGTCCCGACTGGCGCGGTCGCCGCAGAGATACCAACCGTTCTTGAACTTGCCCTCGTAGGCGGCAGGGTTGTTCCAGTAGCTCCGAAACTGCGAGGGCCAGCCGGGGCGCAACGCGATCAGCCCGACAATGCCCGGGCGGTCGATCGGTTCATAGGTTTGGAGATCGACGATCGTAGCGGTGATCCCCGGGAAAGGCTTCCCCATCGAGCCCGGCTTGATCGGCATACCAGGGAAATTGGTGATGACGATCGCGCCGGTTTCGGTCTGCCAGTAGGTATCGTAGAACGGGAGCCCGTATGCTTCCTCCGACCAGATCACCGCCTCGGCGTTGAGCGGTTCCCCGACGCTGCAGAGGTGTCGTAGCGAAGAGAGGTCGTACTTGTGCGCGACGGCCGTCCCGTCGCGCATGAGCAGACGGATCGCCGTCGGGGCGGAATACCAGACGGTGATCCGGTGCTTCTGGATCAGAGAATACCAGCGCTCGGAGTTGAAGCCCGCATCCAGCACGACCTGAGTGACGCCGTTGGCCCAGGGACCGATGATGCCGTATGAGGTGCCGGTCACCCAACCCGGGTCGGCGTTGCACCAATACAGATCGTCGGGCTGAAGATCGAGAACCCACTTCGCGGTCAGGTACTGGGCGATCAGCGAGTAATGCACGTGTTGGGCGCCCTTCGGCTGGCCCGTGGTCCCGGACGTATAGTGCAGCACCGAGGGCGTCTCGGCCTGTGTGGGATAGACCTCGAAGTCTTCGACGCGCTCGGTTTCGTCTAAGGCAAACGCGACTTCCCGTTCGCGCAACGGCGCCCCCGCCGCATCGACCACGATGATGTGCCGCAGATCCGGGAGCTGGCCGAGAATCTTGCGGACCTTCGGGACGTGTTTCTTCTGCGTCAGGATCGCCGCGGTCTTCGCGTTATCCAAACGCGTGAAGAGCGAT
The DNA here is from genome assembly GCA_035528515.1 of Acidobacteriota bacterium. GTDB lineage: Bacteria > Zixibacteria > MSB-5A5 > WJJR01 > WJJR01 > DATKYL01. The sequence continues at coordinate 4,221 of DATKYL010000444.1, forward strand.
TCGTCGCCGAAAGCGGAGAATAACGGCTGGGCGACTGCCCCCATCTTCAGAATCCCGAGAAAGCCGATGTACAGTTCAGGAATCCGATCCATAAACAGGCAGACACGCTCGCCGGGTTTCAATCCCATCCCCGACAAGTAGTGCGCGATCGTGTTGCTGAGGACGCGCAGATCATCGTAGGTGTAGGTCTTGACCTGCCCCTGGGAATCCTCCCAGATCAGCGCCTTTTTCTCGGCTTGTCCCAGCCGGCAGATGCGGTCGGAGCAGTACCAGCCGATGTTGATCGGATCGCCGGGGTTATAGCCGAGTTCACGCTCGCCGGCCTGCCAGTCGAACGATGCCAGTCTATCCGCATATGAGCCGATGTTGCTCATGGTTGAACCTCGTTGGCGGCAGGTGTTGAGTGTCCTTCCAGAACCACGCTGGCCATCGCCAGGTCGGCGGTGTGGGTCAGAGAGAGGAAGGTGTTGACGACCCCCCGCTGCTGCGCCGCACGCAGGGAGGCACCGGAGAGGGCCAATTCGGGTCTTCCTTCGGCCCCGACGCGGACCTCGACATCCCGCCATGTGAACCCGCTGGCCAGACCCGTCCCCAGCGCTTTGAAGAATGCTTCCTTGGCCGCGAAGCGCGCGGCATAGTGCCGTGCGGGGTAGCGTTTGCCCTCGCAGTAACCGATCTCCAACGGGGAGAATGTCTGTTCGCGGAACGCCGGAGCCGCGGACTCAAGCTGCCGTCTGACTCTGGCCACGTCCATGATATCGTTGCCCAAGCCGATGATCATCGCCCGCGCCTACGTTACCCCTTGCGGGAAGAGGACAACTTTGCCACAGGTCTTGGGGGACTTGATCATCAGGTCGAACCCCTTCGCGTAATCGGAAAGCGGCAACTTGTGGGTGACGACCGGGGAAATATCCAGACGGCCCGAGGCGAGCAGATTGCGCACCGTGATCCACGTATCAAACATCAGTCGCCCGTTGATCCCGTAGACGGTCACGCCGCGGAGCACGACGGCGTTGTTCCAGTCCAGCGCGACCGACCCGGAGGGAATGCCGAAAGCCGAGACTCTGCCCCCCTTGCGCACGCAACGGAATGCGGCGTCAATCGCCTTCTGGTTCCCGGCCATCTCCAGAACCACGTCCATGCCGATGCCGCCGGTCGTATCGAGAATGGTCCGAACAGGATCGTCCTCGAGGACATTGATGACTTGATCGGCGCCCATGCGACGCGCGATGTCGAGTCGCGCCGGTTCCATTCCGGCCAGCACCACCCGCGCGGCGCCGGCGGTTCTCGCGACCCCGACCGCGAACAAAGCCGTGGGGCCGTCGCCGACGACCATGACGGTCCTGCCCGCGACCGGTTCGACCAGGGCACAGTAGACCGCGTTGCCGAGCGGCTCCTGGACCGCGGTGAACTCCGGCGGGATCGAGCGGTCGTTTTTCCAGACGACCGTCTCGGGGACCACGGCGTACTCGGCAAAGCAGCCGTCGCGATCGACACCGAAGATCTTGAGATTATGGCAGATGTGCATCTGCCCGGTCAGGCATTGAGGGCAATGACCGCATGGGATATGCGTTTCGGCGGAGATGTAATCACCGGGCTTGACCGTGTGCACGGCCGCGCCGACCTCGACGACCTCGCCGGCCAGTTCATGGCCGAGGATCTGAGGCAACCGTTCTGCGCCGATACGGCTCTGCGCCCAAGGTTCCCACTCGTAAATGTGAACGTCGGTGCCACAGATTGAGGTGGCCAAGACGCGAACCAGAACCTGATCCGGATCAACCCGGGGCATGTCGACATCAATCAGCTCTGCTCCGATTTCCGGTCGGGTCTTGACAACGGCCTTCATCTTCATGCGGATCATCCTCCGCCAATGGCGCCGCCCGGTAATCATGCGGTCGCCAAAGGACTTACACGGCCCCGGCAAACTCAGAGGCGCCTGAGCAACGGGTCCGTCCCGGCATTCGAACCAATAGTCTCAACCGCCCACAATCAAGCGAAACTAAACACCACCGGAGGTACGGCGCGTTATTTGTCACCGGAGATGCGCGACACCGTGCGACACTCGTGCTGAGACAAAATCAGGGATGACATTTTCACCGGATCGGCACGTCGTTCTGACTGCCGGCACTCAGCGGAGGCGAGAGACCGCAAAGACGCGTTCGGTTAAGGAGAGGACCTCGGGGATGGCATCGATCGGCGCCTCGTCCCCGCGGGCGCGTCCTCTCCGTACCGGAGCGGAGAAGCCGCCGACACAATCGGTCCGCACCGCGGCCGCCACCTGATCGAGGGCGTGACCGACGGTGACCATGCCGCCGGTATCCAAGCGATCGCAATCGGGGTCACGGACAGAGACTGAGTCGCAGCTGAACGGTTTCAGACACGGTGCATCGCTCGGAAGACGTCCTAATGTTGAACGAGGACGGTGATCCCGATCCGGGATTCAAGATCGGAGAGCCGCTGCCGCAGGGTCGCGAAGTCGACGGCGGCGGCGGCGATGTCTACGATCACGATCATCGAGAAGAATTCCTGCAGGATCTTCTGGGTGATGTCGGCGATGTCGCAGTTGCACTCGGCCAGGACCGCGGTGAGAGCGGCCGCCACCCCGGGACGGTTGTGTCCGAAGGCGGCGACGACGATGCGATTGCCCTCGCAGCCGTCATGTTCGAATTCGGGGTGGATGTCGACGGCTGGACGCTCGCTCGCGGCGGGCGGTCGCGGCTCCTGTTCCGCGGCGGGCGGAACTGCGTCCGGTGCTGTGGCCACGGGAGGCGCGGTAGCCGGTTCGCCGGCGTCACCGGCGGCCGCTGCTACCGCGCGGGCGATGGCGGCTTCGTCGGCCTGATCGCTCAGGCGGCTCTTGACCGCCTCGGTGATCCGTTGAATATCGGAGTCGGAGAGTGCCACGGAATCCTCCCAACACTAATCCGTTACAGGATTTCACCCAGTATCTCGTCGCGCGGGCCGGGAATGACGACACGGTTGACGAGCAGTCCCTTGCGGGCGATCGGTTCGGCCGCCGCGGCGACCGCCGCCTCGACCGCGCCGACGTCGCCGGTGAAGGTCACGAAGGCTTTCCCGCCGAGTGCCATCGCCAGGCGCATCTCAACCAGTTCGACTTTGGCCGCCTTCGCCGCCGCGTCGGCCCCCTCAATCAAGGAAGAGACCGAGAACGATTCAACGATTCCCAGCGCCCCTTTGGGGGCCGGGGGATTGGTCGCGGTCAGGGCGGGGAAGATTGCCGGATGCACATTGGGGATCACCATATCATCAATCGCCGACTCGCGTGCGATTGCGAGTCCGGCGGCGACCGAGGACTCCACCGCCGCCACGTCGCCGGCCACCAGGGCGATGTACTTCCCGGAGCAGATCGTCCGCGCCAGAATGAGAGTTACCTCCGACGCCTTCAGCATCGCGTCGGCGGTCTCGAAACCCCGGGCGATGCTCGACAACTCGATCATGCCGATCGCGGGTTTGGAATGTGATGTCGCACCGTTCATCGTCTCTCACCTGCGGGGGCGTCCACGGACAAGTCCGCCATCATTAGAAGCAGTCAGATCCTCTCCAAAACAATCGATTCGTCAACCGCGGTCACGCGGCCGTCTATCGAGGCGTGGATCGGGGCGCCGAGCTTGCCATCGGGGATTTCACCGATTGGTTGGCCCCGGGACACCTGATCGCCGACTGCGACGAGCGGGCGGCAGGCTTCGCCGATGTGTTGCTTGAGGGGGATGATCACCCTCCGGGGCGAGATTGCCGTCACGGTGAGGGGCGCCGGGAAATCGTACGGTTCGAGTCCCAGACGGCGCACCAATCTTTCGAGCGGCACTCTGCGATCGGTCTCGAAAGGATGTGTTTTCTCCGGATGAACCCATTTCGGCTGCGGGGCATCGGCGGCACGAAAGTGTTCCTTGGCCCAGACGCAGGCGTCTTTCGGGTCGAGATCCTCGGGGCAGGCATAGAGGCTGCATAGGTTGCATTCGCAACAGAGCTGTCCCCAGCGGCTCCAGTGGCCTTCCAAATCCTGACCGGAGAAGAGAAGAGTTCGCATCACCTTGTGCGGTTCGATTTCGTACCCGAGCAGGTAGCGCGGGCAGAACTCGGTGCAGTAGGTGCACTGGTCGCAGGCCGAGTGCCCCTTGCGGTGCATCTTGGCCCGCGGGAGCAGACGGCGGCGGGCGAGGTAATGATCGCGGCCGAGGACAACATACCCGCCCGTTGTCTTGGTCGCGGGATAAATGAGATCGTCGCGCAACTGTCCCATCATC
>DATKYL010000445.1:0-18011 GCA_035528515.1 Acidobacteriota bacterium
ATTCTCAGGTCCTCAGACGTATTGCCGGACTCGTCGAAGCCGACCAGAGTCATTTTCGAGAACCGGAGGAACTCCACGCCATCCGCCGTATCCTTCATTCCCACCGACCAACAAGAGACCACCCGGCCGAAGATCTGCTGACGCACCTGTACCTCCACGATGAGAGCGATTCCGTCCGCCGCCTGGCCGCCCGTATTCTCGATCTGGACAGGCAACCAGTTCCCGGAACCGTGTGCGAGAGTCTGCTCGGCCGCCCGGCGAACCGGTTTCTGAGTTCATATCTGACGTACACACAGGCGGGCTGGTCCGACCTCCTTGATCTGGACTGGCGCCCTGCCGTCCGATCTGCCCTGCTGAGATCGCTCCGTCGAGCCGAGAAAACCTGCGGCGCCGCCGTCTTGCGCGATGTCATCGCCGATCTCGGGTGGCGGCGCGTAAACCTCGGCATCGACGTACGTCGCGTGATCGGGTTATGCGTCAACGGGTCGGTGCCGTTCATGGTCACACCGAGCGAGGCGTCGCTTTTCGCCGGCTGTCGCGATGTCGACGAAACCAGTGACGTCTATCTGTTCGTTGCCCACGGTGCCGCCCCGGTGTCCGGTGCGGTGGACGAAGATCAAGGAAGTCAGGTGGCGCGTTTCCGGGCGTACAATCTGACGCACGCGGAGGCGCTCGCCGATATCCTCGACGAATCCCCTCTCACACTCGCCGACGCCCGACGCATTCTCCGGCTCATGGACCGGATCGTCGGGGACTTCGTGGCCCTGTTCGGGTCCTGCTGTGAGGAGTGCGCGATTCTAACCGATGTCTACGCCGATCTGCGCACGAAGGTTGTCGGTCACCTGGGGGGTAAGAACGAATCCGCCCCGGCGGCGGCCGAGGCCTCGCGTCTGCTGCGCACCTTCGAGGATCCGCAGACCCTCGGGGAGGTCCGGACGATGCACGGGCTCAAGCGGTACTTGCATCAGAAGGGTCTCGCCCTCGGCTTCAAGATCGCCACCGGAACGTCGACCAACCGCACGGTCGACTTCGTGCTCGTCACCGGGCAGGAGCGTGTCGCGGTCAGCCGCATTCATTACGCCGATTTCGACCCGGATGACGCCCAGCCGGCGGGCGAAGCCGCCATGCCCTTCGCGGTCACCATCGCGGTCGACGCCTACAGCCGCCAACTGCTCCACGGTCAGCGGAATCTTCCCCGCGTCGACATCTACTGTTACGGCAACGAGGTCCACTACTATTTCACCTTTGCCAACCATCCGGCCCTCCTGCGCATAGATTTCTCGCCGCCGTTGCACGGCGGCATGATCGACCTCAAGTACTTCGGAGTGAGCAAGTACGATCTTGCCGCCCACCCAAATCCCGCGCTTGACGCGCTCCGCATCTTCTTCCATCGTCTGGAGTTCGACGCTCAGGTGGAAAACACACGCATCCAAGCCCGCTACGACAAAGAGCGCGCCCTACATCTCGACGACATTTGTCAGAAGGCCGCGGTGATTCTGCGTCTCGTGCCCTATCTCATGGATCTTGACTGGGTGATCGGCTCGCTGACGCTGAGTCGGGAAGCACGTGAGGAGGTTGCCCTGGCCTGGGCTGAACTCTTCCTGTCCTGGGCGGCGCTGCCGATGCAACGGCTGTTGTCCCAAGACCGGCTGGGTATCGTGGTATTGACCGAACGGAGTCCGGCCGGTTCGCGTGAAGTGGTGTGGTCCGGACAGCCGCCGTACCTGGACCGGTTCAGGAGACTGAAACCGGACGCCGTCCTGCCGTCTCTCATGGCGGCGCTTGCGCATCTCGGGCTGGACCTCGCACCCGGCACCGGAGAAGGCCCTGAACGCCCGTTCGGGCAGGTCGATCTGGAAAACCTGATTCTGCGTCCTTTGCACCGGGCCCTGACCCGTGGCCAGATTGTGCAAACGAAGACAGGCTTCCGGGTGCAGCCGCAGACAACGTACCGACCGCTGCACGAGGCCGCGTATTTTGCCGAACTCCTGGCGGAGAGCGGTGATGCGATCACGCGGGCCGCCCAGTTGGCACCGCTGGTAATGCCGTTGGAGCGCACGATCCAGTTTGTCACCACCGGTAGCGTCAACGGTCACGACGTGCAGGCCGCGCAAATCCCGCTGCCGGGGGACGATGTTCAAGTCTATGTGCTGCGTGACAAGAATGGGGTGATTCGGCTGGCGCTCTACGGCCGAAACGGGACCCTCTACCGGAGCGGGAGGGGTCAAGGGCGATTCAGCGGCAGCACGGAATTCGCGCCGCTGGCCCGCCTGATGCGGCGGAGCAACTATGTCACGGACAGACCGGGCCGGGGTCCGCGGCAAGACAAACCGGACACCGAAGAGATCCTCGCCCACTTCGCGGCGGAATGCCCGTCACGCGCCAGCCAACGATCTCTCGGTGGGCGCCTTATCGACGGATTGGGAGCCTCGCCGGGGCGCGCATTCGGACGCGGTCTGCTGCAGATCGGCGGTCACCTGCCGGAAGATTTCAAGGATGGGATCCTTGTCTCTCCCAGCATCCGTCCCGAGGACAGCAGTTACCTGTATCACGCGCGCGGGATCATTTCGACGGGAGGCGGCATCCTCAGTCATGCCGGCCTGCTCGCCGCGCAGTTCCGCAAACCGGCACTCATCATCTCCGGGACATGGGTGGAAGCGGCGGACGGCCGGGCGCAACTCCTGTATGAAAATCTGCAATACACCGAAAAACGGAGCACGGTTCACGGGTTCACGGTCACGATACGGGAGAACATGCATTCGTGTACCTGTCGGCTTGTCGACGGCGACCTGATTGCCATGGATGCCGATCGGGGCACGATGACGGTGCTGGGGCAGAGCCCCGACGCGCTTTCGCTCTGCGCGTCGTTGCAGCGACTGGCCGACACCACGCAATCATTGGGGCATACGGGTGAAGAGCGCGCGATCCTGAATCTGCGCGGCCACCGGCTGCAGGCCCGGCATCAGATCGAGAAAGTGCTCGGACGACTTGCCGATCCGATCCTGGCCCGACACGCCTTGATCGAAATCCTCTTCGGCAGCGACGTGGGCGGCACTGAGGATTATTCAAGCGAAAGAGCGCAGTTCATTTCCTTACTGCTCGACAATCCGGCTGTGCAGGAAACCATACAGGATCTGTTACCGGAACTCCTGCATGACTGCCGGGAAAGATGTCAGGCCGCCGCCGACCTGGCCCGCCGGTGGATTCCCGCATCGACCTCAATCCCCGAGATACTCTCCCTGCGGCTGGACGCCGTCCGATCCGTTTACACGCTTCGCGATGTGACCGCATCGCTGGAGGCGGCCGGTGCCGGATTCACCACGGGCCCATTCCCCGACATCGTCGAGATCGACGAGATCACATGCGGGCGACTGGCGGCACTGCGTTCCGGACTGACGGCGACACCCGTCGGGGAGGGCGCGGACGACCCGACGATCCGGCATCGCCTGCGGCAGGCCGCGCAGCTCGATCTCCTCCTGGGCACCGATGATCAGACCGAAAGTACGCGGCAGCGACTCGCCGACGCCGACGATGAGCGGCGCAGGGAAACGCGCGATCGACGCATCATCCGGCCGGATGAAGCCGGGTTCGAACTCGCTTCGGCCATCGGGTGGAAGGCGGCCAATCTCGCGGAAATCGAGCGCCTCGGCGGCCCCGGACTGGTACCCCCCTGGTTCACCGTCACCCAGACGGCCCTTGAAGAGATGCTTGACGGCCCCCTGGTGAAATCGCAAGGGGCGGCGGTATCAGCGAGCGGCGAGGCGCCAACCCTACGCGAGGCGATCAACACCATTCTGACCGACAAGAATCTACAGCGAAAAGAGATGTCGCGGCGTATCCGTGCGCTGTGGGAAGCCGCGGTCATTCCCCCGAATCTGGCCGCCGACTGCACCGCCGCCTACCGGCGATTAGAGGAGTCCGCCGGAGATGGAACGGGCGGAGAGTCCACAACCGCACCTCTCGTCGCAGTGCGTTCCTCGACGTGCGAGGAAGATGCCGAAAGCGCGGCTCGCGCCGGTGAGTTTGATACGTTCCTGTGCATCAGGGGTGAGGAGTCGTTCGTGTCTCACCTGAAACTTGCCTGGGCCGGATTCTGGACAGAGCGCGCGCTTCTCGGTCGCACCGTCCTCGGGATGGAGTCCGGAGACGTGACCGGCGGCTTGATCGTCCAGCTCATGCTGAATTCTCGCACCTCCGGAGTTCTGCAGACAGTCAACGTCGCTGAGGGCAAGCTGCGAGAGATTGTTATTAATGCCGCGCCGGGCCTCGGTGAGGGGGTCGTATCGGGAACGGTTGCCGCCGATCATATTATTATCGGCAAGGAAACCGATCCGGAGTCGCTCCCGCAGCAGATCCGGTACGTGACGGCGGATAAGACGGAGAGAGTCGTGTTCGACGAACGGGCGGGGATCGGCACCAAGCGGATCCCGAGTCCGTTCCATCAGAGACTGAGCCCTGCTCTGGGGTACTCGGAGGTGGGCGAACTCGTCCAGATCGCCATGCGCCTTGAGGGCGCCTACGGATACCCCATCGACATCGAGTTCGCTTACGAGGGGGGTAGGCTCTGGATTTTGCAGGTGCGCCCGGTGGCCGCCTTCCTGTCCGCACTGACCGAGTCGATCGCACACTATCCGCTGCGGCGGGCGGATGGTCGGCACCCCCACATTCGCGAAAGGAGTTGACGGCGTGATTCGTAAAGAAGATTCACTGAGTTATCATGCGGGGGAGAGACCGGGAAAGGTCGAGTTGCGCGTGACCAAACCGTGCCTGACGCCGCGTGACCTGCGTCTGGCGTATCTGCCGGGAGCATCGTTCCCGGCGGCCGAAATCGCGGCCGACGCCTCGCGCGCGTTCACCTACACCGCGCGCGGCAACTTGGTCGGGATTATTACCAACGGTTCGGCCGTACCCGGCCTCGGCAACGTCGGCCCGCTGGCCGCCAAACCGATGCAGGAGGGAATGGCGCTGCTGTTCAAGAAGCTCGCCGACATTGACGTATTCGATATCGAGCTGAATGGATCGGACCCGGAGCAAATCCTCCACACCGTCGCCATGCTGGAACCGACGTTCGGGGGGATCAATCTGAAGGACATCAGCGCGCCGGAGGGGATGTACATCTACGACTGGCTCAAAGACAGTCTCGAAATCCCGGTCTTCCATGAGAATCTCTACAGTAGTGCGGTCGTGGCCGCGGCAGCCCTTCTCAACGGGCTGGCGTTGGCGGAGAAACGGATCGATGAGATCAGGCTGGTGATCTGCGGCGCCGGTGTCGTGGGAACGGGATGCGCGCGCCTCCTACTCAAGCTCGGGGTCCGACCGGAGAATCTCCTCATGTACGATAAGGAGGGACTGCTGCACCCGGATCGTGAGGATCTCTACAGCTACCAGCGGCCCTACACTCGCGAACATACGGCACGGCAACTTGAGGACGGTGTGAAGGGTGCGGACGTTTTCCTCGGCGCCTCCGCCGCCGGAGTCCTCACGCAGGAGATGATCCGCAGCATGAGTTCCTATCCGATCGTCTTTGCGTTGGCGACACCGGAACCGGAAATCACATACGACGCCGCACGGAGTTGTCGCCGCGACGTGATCGTCGCGACCGCCCTCGGACAGTATCCGAACGCGGTTCTGGATTTTCTCAGCTTCCCCTACATCTGGCGGGGTGCTCTCGACGTTCAGGCAACGCGCATTACCGAGGGGATGCTGATCGCCGCCGCGCATGCTCTCGCGGAGCTTGCGCGCGAGGATGTGGTGGAGGAGGTCGAGCGCGCCTATGGACGGCAGCGCTTCAGCTTCGGGCCCGAGTACCTCTTGCCCAAACCGATCGACCCACGGATCCTGGTGCGGGAGTCCTCCGCCGTCGCCCAGGCGGCGATCGCCGAAGGTGTGGCCCGGCGGCCAATCGCGCGCGAACAGCACGAGGAGAGCCTGGTGATCCGCCTCGGCACGGGACGGGAGACGATGCGGAATCTGATCCTAAGAGCGCGTCAGAACCCGCCCAGCGTGGTCTTCTCCGAGGGGAGCAGCGCGACCGTGCTGCGGGCGTGCGGCATCCTGATCGAGGAACGCATCGCCAGCCCCGTTCTTCTGGGGAACGAGGGTGAAATCAACGCGGCCATCCAGAGTCTCAATCTCGATCCCGGGGGGATCACGATCGTGGACCCGGAACGCAGCCCCCGCCGGCAGGCGTACGTCGAAGAGTACTTTCGTCTGTGCCGCCGCAAAGGGATTATGCGCGCGACGGCCGAGGAGCGTCTGACCAAGCGCGACTACTTTGCGGCGATGATGCTCAAGGGCGGCGACGTCGACATGATGATCGCGGGAGTGGGCACGCACTATTCGGAGTCGTTGCGCACGATTCTGGAAGTCATTGGGCCGGCCCCGGATGTCCGTCGTATCGTCAGTCTGTATATGGTGCTGCTCCCGAAACGGGTCTACTTCCTGGCCGACTGCACCGTCAATATCGATCCCAATTCCGAGGAGTTGGCCGAGACCGCGATCCTGGCGGCGCAGGCTGCCCGGTCTCTGGGTTTCGAACCGCGGATCGCCATGCTCTCGTTCTCGAACTTCGGCAGCATCGCCCATCCGTCCGCACGCAAGGTGCGTCAGGCAACCGAGATCGTTAAGGAACGTGAGCCGGGTTTGACGATCGATGGAGAGATGCAGCTCGCGATCGCCGTCAACAGCGACATCCGCCGCGAGTACTTCTCCTGGTCAGACCTCGAGGAGGATGCCAACGTGCTCGTGTTCCCCGACCTTCAGTCCGGGAACATTGCGCTGCATCTTCTGCAGCACGTTTCCGAGGCCGTGGCCGTCGGGCCGTTGCTGATGGGGACGGACCTTCCCGCCCACCTGCTCCAGTACGGTGCCACGGTTGAGGATGTGGTCAACCTCGCGACCATCGGCGCCGTGGAGACGGCGGCCGACCGGCACGCGACACGGGACGGCGGACAGGCGGCGACGTAAGGCGGACAGCGCGTTTCCTCTTCGCCGGTTACGAACACGGATCACAGAACTGGCTGGCGCCTGACCACGGGAGGCGACGCTGCCGGTTGTCACCGCATCGAGCACACTGACGCCACCAGTCCGGGTTGGCCTCTCACAGGCCGGATCCATCAGCGGCCAGTCCTTGCCCCGTCGCCTTTTCCCAGTCGTAGTAGGCGGCTCGGTACTCGTAGAGCGTTGCATAGTAGTTCACCTGCGACTGATCGTAGACCATGCGTGCGTCCTTCAATTCCAATTGCGTCGCCAGTCCGTTGGCGGCCGATACGTCGGCGATCTCGAAAGCCTTGGCCGCGGCGTTGCGCGCGGCCTCGGCGGCAAGAATCCGATCGTGGGCCTCGTTGAGGCGGAGGTGCACACTCTCGACTTCCTGATAGACATTGTCGCGTGCCTGGTCGAGGCGGATGCGCGCCTGATCCAGCTCAACGCGCGCTTTGTGGACTCGTGCCCGCGTATGTCCACCGGCGAAGATGGGGATGGTCAGCGTCAGTCCGGCGATGACATGGTCATTGCTTTCATCAAAACGCCACTCGTCGGACTGCGATGAGAAACGGTAGATCAGGCTGGCATCAAGGCGCGGGAAGTACCCGGCCCGTTCGGCGCTGACGTTCGTTTCTCGGAGCTTCTCTTCCCAGAGCAGGGCGTTGAAGTCCGGCCGCTGATCGAGAACCGCCGTGAGCGGGAGGCGCTCCGGCGGCGGCGGACACGCATCCAGATTGCCGCTCAACGTGAGGTCGTCCCCCTGTGGAATACCGGCCAGGTTCTTCAGGCCGATCAAGGCCAGTTGAAAATTGCGTTCCGACTCGGATGCCTGGGAGACGACCTCCCGCCACCGGGCTTCCGCCTGGAGGAGGTCGAACTCCGAAACCACGCCCTGATCGTAGCTGGTCTGCACCTGTTCGTAGTTTGCGCGGGCATTCTCGCGGGAGGCGCTGGTCACATCGCGGATACCTCTCAGTAGTATGGCCTGGTCATACGCCTTCTTGGCAAAGGTGATGACGTCCTGGTGGCCGGCTTCGTACAAGAGGTCGGTGAGCTTCTGGTATTGCCGCGCGGCCTTAATTGCCTGGTAGACGATCGGGTTGAAGAGCGTCTGACGCAGCACGGCGCTGGCGGCGTATTCGTTATTGCGGTTGATGTTGAATTTCTGCACCCCCCCCTCGCCGTCCTCCGACGCGGGGAAATCGACATACATATAGGCGTCGGTCAAATTGCGGTTGTAGCTGGCTTCCACGCCGATCGACGGCAGTGCGCCGGACAGGGCCGCGCTCTTCTCGGCCGCCGCCAGCTCCCGCTGCTTATGTACAAGTTTCAGGTCATTGCTGTGTTCTTCGACCCGGGCGAGAAAGGTCTCCAAATCGTAGCTATCCGCATACGCCGGCACCGCGAGAAGAAGAACCTGGGCACAGACAATGAGTACGGTCTTCCACATCAGCAGATCCTCACTTTGATGTCGTTGACGCCGGGTCACTGCGCCGGGACTTCGTCGCCAGGTAATACAGAGCGGGGATGACGATCAGGGTCAGGACAGCCGAGACCACGAGCCCGCCGATACTCACGATCCCCATCGGTTGCCGTACTTCCCGCCCGGCGTCACCGAATCCGAGTGCCATCGGCAGCATGCCGAGGATGATCGCAATCGTAGACATGAGAATCGGTTTAAGTTTCGTCGGACAGGCTTCCAGGAGAGCCGAACGCACGTCACGGCCCCTTTGCCGGACAAGTATGTTCGTGTAATCGAGCAGCAGAATCGCGTTGTTGACCACGATTCCCAATAGCATCACAATCGCCATCATCGAGACCACGTTCATCGTCTTCCCCGTCACGAGCAGGCCGGCAAACACGCCGATGAACGCGAGCGGCACGGTCCCGAGGATCAAAAGCGGCTGGGTCAGACTTTCCAGGATGGCGGCGAGGAGCATGTAGGTCAACACGAGCGCCAGCGCGAACGTCCCGAGCATATCTAACGCGGTGTCCTGCATCATCTCGGCGTCACCACCCCAGTCGATGCGGTATCCTTCCGGCAGATCGACGTCGGCGAGGCGCTCGTTGACCGCGGCGACCACATCTCCCAACGGGACGCCCGGTGCCGTGGCGCCGCTGATTTCGATGGCCTTGTATTTGTCCTGGTGCATGATCGTGCTGAAACCCTCGGCGAAGTTGATGTCGGCGAGCTGGTCCAGTCGATACTGCGCGGCCGGGCCGACGATCGTGATGTTCCCCACTTCTTCCGGCGAGTCGACCGCGGCGTCCTGCAGCATCACGCGCAGATCGTATTCCTCGCCCTCCTCCTTATACTGTGTCGTGACCAGGCCCGTCAGCGCCCCGCGTACCGCCAGGGCCAGGTCATAGACGGTCAGACCGGCATCGGCGAGTGCGACGCGATCCGGGGTGATACTGATTTCCGGTTTGCCCGCCCTTGAGCTGGTATTCAGGTTCACCAGACCATCCACATCCCCGATGCGTTCCAGAATCTGATCCTTGTAGCGTTCAAGGCGATCGACATCCTGTCCCAGAAGGGCGAACACCAGCGGCGCATCGTGGCCGCCGCCCATCGACGAGACAGCCGCCACGCGGATGCGGGCATTGGGAATGTCCGAAAGTTCTTCGATGAACTGACCCGCGATTTCCGTCGTGACGCGGTCACGCCGGTCCGCATCCACCAGCTTGACCATCATCACGGCAACATTGGATCCGGTGTTGATATCGCTGATCGTGCCCAGGGTCGTCAGGAAGTGTCTTACGGACTCGTGGCGCCGCAGCCGGTCCTCTACTGTCTGCAGAAGATGGGCGGTCTCGTCGAGGTTGTACCCAAGCGGCAATTCAACTTCGATACGGATATCGCCTTCATCCATCATCGGGAAGAACTCGAAGCCGACCATCCCGCCGAGGGGCAAGCTGGCGGCAAAGAGAGCGAGCACGGTCAACAGAACCACTACCGCCCGTTTCTTGCTGTGCAGCACGCGCGTGAGCAGTCTCTGATACCAGGCCTCCAGGCGGTTGAACGCGTTCTCCAGTCGATCACTGATGCGCCACCGCTTCTTACCATTCTCCGGGAGAATGAGCGACGCCAGCATGGGCGTCAGGGTGAAGGAGATCAGAAGAGAGAAGATCGTGGCGAAGGTCACGGTCAGGGCGAATTCCTTGAAGAACTGGCCGATGAGACTCGACATGTTCGCGATCGGCAGGAACACCGCGATATTGGTCATCGTGGAGGCGATCACCGCCGTCGTGATTTCGGCGGTGCCGACGGAGGCCGCCGTCTTTCTGTCCTGTCCCGTGCCTTTGTGTCGAAAGATATTCTCGAGGACGACGACGGAATTGGTAACCAGGATGCCAACGGCGGTCGACAGACCCATCAGGCTCATGAGATTAAGTGAGAAGCCCGACATGTTCATCAGCATGAACGCCGAGAGAATCGACATCGGCATGGCCACCGCCACGATGATCGTCGACCGGAGATCGTGCAGAAAGATCAGCAGCACCAGACCGGTCAGGATGATTCCCAGCACGATGTTCATCAGGGTGTCTTCGACCGTGCTGCGAATGAAGATCGACCGGTCGGAGACCATCTCCAGCGTGCAGCCGGCGGGCAGACTCTGCGCAATGCCGGGCAGCACCTCCTGCACGGCCTGCGCGATGTCCACGGCGTTTCCGTCGGCGGTCTTCGTGAGACTGAGCAGGACGACGTCCGGCTTGCCGACCTTGTCCATGTTATTGAAATACGAGGTCCTCTCCCTGACTTCGGCGCCGGTGTCCCTGATCTCGGCGAGGTCTTTGAGCGGCTTGGCGCCAAAGGCAGTTGGGACTTCAAGGTCGCCGACCGAGGCCACATCATCGAACTCTCCGGTCAGGCGTACGGTGTATTCCTGCGTCCCGCTCTGAAAATGCCCACCGGGGAGCACCAGATTCTGCGCCGCAAGGACCTGACTCAGTTGCTGCAGTGAGATCTTGTTCTGAAAGACGGCGCGGTTGTCGAGCACGATCTGGACTTCCCGCTCCTCACCGCCGGTTATCCGTGTCCGGGCAACACCTTCTATCTGGGCGAAACGATCCCTCAACCGCCGGTCGGCGATGTCCCGCAACTCGGTCAGCGGCAGGTCGCCCGTCAGGACCATGTCGACCACGGAAAACTCGCCTATATCGAACTTCTGGACCAGTGGCCGTTCGGCATCGTCGGGCAGGTCGTTAAGAACGGCGTCGACCTTGTCCTTGACTTCCTGGTTGGCGATATCGACATCTTTGCCCAGCTCGAACTCAAGGACAACGAACGAGACGCCTTCCATCGAGTAGGAAGTCATCGTCTTGATCTTGCTCACCGATGAGATGGCGTCTTCCAGCTTCTTGGTGACCTGCGTCTCGATCTCCCGCGGGCCAGAGCCCGGATAGACGGTCTGTACGGTGATAAAGGGTATGTCCACGTCCGGCATGAGATCGAGGGACATCGCGAAGAAGGCCAGAGCACCGAACAGGAGGAACACGATCAGAACCATGCTGATCATGATCGGGCGGCGAATCGAGAGATCGGACAAGAACATAGACAGCTTCCGTTCAAGAGTACGGGTTTGGGGTTACCTCATGCACCGGGCGGCGGCGGCGCGGTGATGATCTTGACCTTCGCGCCGTCTTCCAACAGCATCTGGCCCTCCACGATCAGAAGTTCTCCCGGCACCAATCCGTCGCGCACCTCTACCCTTGCCCCCTGGGTCCTCCCCGTGCTAACGCGGCGCTTCATCGCCGCACCGTCGGCAGCAACGTAGACCACCGACCGCCCGTCTTCATTCTGAATGTTCTTGCGGTCGATCACAACACAGTGGGGGTTACTGTACGTGGCGATGGTAAGGTCGACGGTGATACCGGACATTGCGATGATGCCTGGATTGTCGAATGCGATGACAACTCCGAACGCCTGACGGTCGCGGTTGATCGACATGTCCACCTGCGTGACCCGTCCAGCCAGAACCCTGTCGTTCCATCGCGCCGTCGCAGGGAGTCCTTCGATGAATTCCGCGACGTCTTTTTCCGCGACCCAGACACGGGCCTTCATCGTATCCAGCCGGGCGATCGTGAACAGCTCGACATCTTCCTCGACATTGTCCGATTCCTGCACGTCGATCTTGGTGACCACACCGTCAATCGGCGCTTTGACCTCTACCGCCTGCCGCACCGCATCCCAGTTCGCTTCGGCAACCTCACGCGCCGCCTGCGAATTGTCGAGGGCTTGTCGTGACACGCCGCCGCTGGCGTAGAGGTTCTCGATCCGCTCGTGGGAGGTCCTGGCGTTTTCGAATGACACCTTCGCCTGGTAGTACTGAGCGGCCGGGTTGTCGGTGGGGAAGGAGATGATGACGTCATCCTTCGCCACGCGATCGCCGACTTTCACGTGGATCGCCGCCACACGGTCGGCGATGGCGGCGTACGCCGAGGACTCGCGAATCCCAGTCAGGGTTGCCGTATAGGTGAACTCGGTCCGGAATTCGGTGAGTTCGACCGTCGCCACCCTGACGGGGACCCCTTCCTCCGCGTAGATTTGCTCGGTATTCCTCGTCTCGACCTGATCCGAGCCGCAGCCCACCTGAAAAACAGCAGTGACGACCAGTCCCACCGCCAGTGCACCAGCAGTCCTCATGATGACTCCTTTACCCACGACTCATCCTCAAATGCAACAGGACGTATCTACAACTATTTCGGCCCGCAGCATCCCTCTTGCGGTGTATCAAGATCTCGGTTCAGGTTCGCGGTCACCTGTCGCAACCATTCCATCAGGGTCCACTGCCGCTCGGGTGCGATGTCGCAATATGCCTGGTCCAGTAAAGTCGACGCCAGCTTCTCCACCTCAGCGACGCGCTGCCGACCCTGATGGGTCAGGTAGACGGAGCGTTTCCGCCGATCGCTCCGATCCGGGATGCGAACGACGAGATTCTTGCGTTCCAGCCCGTCGATCATCCTGGAAACAGTCGTTTTCTCACGGTCCGTCCTGTCGGCGATTTCTTTCGGATGCAGACCGTCGTCGTCTGTGAGGATCTTCAGCACCGTGACTTGCTCGAAGGTCAGATCGTACCCGGCGTTTTGCAGGTGTCGCCGCGCACAGCGTTTGAGACCCATAAACGCTTCACCCAGAGCTTTGAACAGCTCGAGTCCGGGAGATTCGTTTAGCCTGCCCATTCAGTCACATCCTTCAAGACCGGATACGACAATATGCTCATTTTGTTGCATGTGCAAGTACTTTCTGCCGCTCGATTAACCACTCCCCGTATCTCATTCGACTGACGCGGCGTAATTGATTCACAATCAATTAGTTAGCGCACCGACACGATTGCAGCGCCAACACGCCCGCCTACGCCCGACAGCGATTCTGCAGTATCTACAACAAACAGAGAGTGGGGCCTGGACCTCGGGATTTCAGTCAACACCTTGTCTCGAAATCAGTTAGAAGACAGCGGCGCCACCGCGGTCGGGAGGTCGTTGAGGTGTTACCGGTTTGACAGGCAACTACGCCGGGGGACCGAGCGGCAGATGTACGGTGAAGGTAGTACCGCGGCCGACTTCCGTGTCGATGGTCACGCGTCCGTGGTGGTTCTCGACGATCTTCCCGCAGGTGACCAGGCCGAATCCATGACCCTTTTCCTTCGTGGTTTTCCGTGACTGGAAGAGGACGTCTCTGACCTCGGGCGGTATCCCCGCCCCGTTGTCGGACACGGCCAACGTCACCTTGCGCCCATCCTGACGTGTGCCAACGGTGATCCGTCCCTCAGATCGCCGGGCTTCGGTGATCGCATCGCCGGCGTTATTCAGGAAATTGAGCAGCAACTGGGCGATCTGGTCCGGGTCCATGAGAAAGGGTCGCAGGGTGGGGTCGAGGTCAATATCGACCGTGATACGCTTGAATTTCTTGTGGACGGTGACAAACGAAAGAACGTCCCCGATGATGGCGTTGAGGTCCGCCGTCGTCTGCCGCGTCTCCATGCGGCTGTAGTCCATCAAGCCGGCGGTAAAGCGCGCCATCTTGCCGACGCTGTCTTTCAGCTTGGCAAGGCAGGAAGCGACCTTGTCCAGGTTGGCGTTCTCCAGTGCGTGTTGCCCGACTTCGGTGTTTCCGAGGATGAGACCGAGGTAGTTGTTCAGCTCGTGCCCGATCGAAGATGCCAGCATCCCCTTCTCGGCGAACTTCTCGAGTTCGAAGAGGTGATGTTCCGTGTCTTTCTGTTTGCTGATGTCATCCACCGTCACGACGAGGTCGGGCTTGGCGGCTTCGGAATGCCCGATCTCTCCGACGCGCACGTTGAAAATGCGCTCGGAATCGCTGCCGCGGGCCACCAGGCTCTCGATCACGCGCCCTCTGCGGCCGGTGCTGTGCGCCTCGATTTGCTGCGTCCAGCCGGGGAACACGGTTTCGGGGAAAACACGTTCGATCATTTCGCCGAGCTGCGTCGTACAGCGCCTCTGATCCGGCCCAAGACTTTCGAGAATCGCGCAAGCCGCGTCGTTCATCTTAGAGAGGCGTCGCTCACCGTCGAAAACGAAGACACCCTGTTTGACACTATTAAGGATTTCGAGGTGCCAGGCGTTGAGGCCGGCGATGTCGCGAAACAGGATCGAACTGGCGAGAAACGGTGTAACCGAGTTGGCCAGCGTTCCCAGGAATTCGATTTCGGCGCCGTCATACTCCGCCCCATTGACCCTGGCGCCGATCCCCATCAGGCCAACCAGCTTCTCGCCGAGCACCAGCGGCGCAATCACCTGAACACCACAGGACAACAGCTCCTGCACAACGTCGTTGTCCGGATACACGGCTACGAGGTCCGTGGCCCGGAACGGCGCGATGTTCTGACGGAAGAACGTCGTCAGTTTGTGGCATTGCCCAAGGGCGATCAACGGCGTCTTGTTCACAAAGCGGCCCGTCGCATAGAGTAGCGGCTGACCCATCTCTTCGCTTCTGTTCCTGACCACGACGAACGCCCCGGACGAGGCGAACTGCCCGGTGATCGTGAGGACGAGGGCATGGACGAGTTGATCGAAGTTCGGATTGCCGGCAAACTGTCGTGCCAGTTTGGACAGGGCATCCAGCGCCAGAGCCTGACGTTCCGCCAGGTGCTGTACCTTGGGCAATGACATCCTCGATGTGAGCGTCGGTCCCATCAGAGTGTCACTCAGAGTCAGGTTTTCGCGGTGCACCGACTCACCGCGACGTCCATATTGGGCACGATCGTCAGATAATCCACCAGGTCGAGGACGGTCAGGACATGCTGCACACCCTCGCTGAGATTGCAGAGGACGATGTCGCCCCCGGCCTCGCGATTGGTCTCCACGGTGCCGAGGATGGCGCCGACGCCCGCCGAGGAGAGGAATTCGAGGTCGCGCATATCGATGATGATGAACTTGTAACCGTCCGCCTGGGCGAGCATGATGGCGTCGACCATCTCATGCGCATTGTTATTGTCGAGCGTCCAACCGGCTGTGATCAGAACCGTGTCGTCGTTCAGCGTGCGACGGTTGATATTACTGTCAGTCACTGCTATCCCCCCACGTCTTATCGAGGGAGAGGACGTTTCTCCCTTGATCGGTACGCGTGTACGTCATTCGGTCGGTCAGCTTTCCCAACATGGGCAGACCGAGCCCGCGCTTCTGCCGGTCGCGCGCGACATCGATAAAAGTCGACACCGTGTGGGCCCGGGTGGGATCAAACGGGACGCCGGCGTCCGAGAAGGTCAACCGGAGGCCGTGCGGTGCGGCGTCCCCCCGCACGGATATGTCGGCATCCGGAGCGAGGCCCGAATGAAGATAAATGTTGTAAGCCACTTCATAGAAGACCGTCCGCAATTCAAAGCGGAGCGATTCCGGCAGGCCGAGAGCCTCCAGGAATCCGACGAAGCGTTTGATCGCGCAGTCGACCGACTCCGCCGAGGCGTGAAAAACGTGCTCATAAACAACGGTGTCATCCCCACGGTCCGCACTCGCGGATCGGGGGGCGACGGCGGAGTCATCGGGATCGTCGGCGCCGATGGCAAAGAACTGGCACAAGTCAAGCGTGTGCAGCACGCGCAGAAGGCCCGCGGACGGTGACCCGAGCCGCAGCCGAATTCCGGCATCGGCACAGGCCCGGCTCGCCTGCCACATGAGGCCGATGTGACTCGAGGTGATGTAGTCCAGGTTGCAGCTCAGGACGACCTCATCGGGCGACCCTGCGACCAGGCGATCCAACGATGCATCGAATGCGTCCACTGCGGCCGGCGAGAGTACAGCGGGAACCGCCAAGTCCCTGACACGGTCTGTTTCAGCTGGCATGGGCGACACTGCTTGACCTCCGTTTGTGCATATCGGCACCGTTGCCTCTCCACTTCATCGCCAGAATGGTCATGTCGTCGTACTGTTCGGCCGCACCCACGAAGTCCTGATGGTCGGCGAGGGTGCCCTGGACGAGATCGGCCGCCGATCGTTGGCGATTGGATTTGAGTAACCCGACGAATCTCTCCATGCCGAATTCGTTCTGTTTCTCATCCTGGGCTTCGTTGATTCCGTCCGTGTATTGAATGAGCCAATCGTTCGGCTGCAGTTGAATACGGCGCTCTTCCATACGCGCGTCGAAGTTTCGCGGCGGCACCATCCCCAGCGGGAATCCTTTGGTCTTGATCAAACGCGGTTCGCCGGCGGCCCCGGCGATCCAGACCAAGGGATTGTGCCCTGCGGACGCAAAGACCAGTTCGCCGGTGCGTCTGTTCAGGACGCCGAAGAACATGGTGACGAACATGCCCTTCTTGAGGTTCGGCAGCAGTTCCTTGTTGACCTGCGACAGCAGTTCGGCCGGCGCGATCAGCCTGCGCGTCAGGTTCTTCACGATATCGCGTGTCATCAGCATCACGAGCATGCCGGGCAGGGACTTGCCGGATACGTCGGCGACCAACAGGCCGATGTGTGTATCATCGAATTCCACGAAGTCATAGTAATCGCCGCCGACCTCGCGGGCGCTGCGGTAGCTGCCGGCGAGTTCGTAGGCCGGCCCGCCGGGAAACTCGCGTGGCAGGATCTTCGCCTGAATATCGCGGGCGATCTCCAGTTCGCGATCCATCCGTTCCTTCTCGACCAGTTCTTCCTGCGCCCGGTTGAGTCTCGCACCCATCACCCGCAACGTTGCCGCCAGGTAGCCGCATTCGTCGTGGGTGTGCACGGGCGCATCGAACGCAATGTCGTTGAAGTCGACGGCTTTCAGTGAAGCGGCGATAAGCCCGATCGGCCGCAGCTTGCGGTGCACGACGACCATCGTGACAGGGATGCCGATGATGAGCATCAGAATGGTTATCGATGCCACGGTCGTCACGGACGCACGCCGGGCCTCGCCAATCTGGCGACCCGAAGACGCCAGACCGAGCCGTCCCAGGACAATCCCCTGCTCGCTGATCGGAATCGTGACCAGAATCGTGTCACCCCGGATGACAAACGTCTCATCCGGACGCAGGAGCCGGCCGAAGCGCTCGGAATCCCGGACTTCCAGGCGGGCGCCGGCCATGATCCGTTTGACGTCCGTGTGCACCAGAAACGTGCCGTCCTTGTCGGTGATGCCGGACCAGTAGACGTCGGCGTTCTCACCGGCGAGCTTCTTACAGATGTTGCTCAGCATGAGAACGTCGGGCTGGTCGCCGGCAATGATGTGTTTGCCCGCCGTGGTCGAGTATGACCGCGCCTGGGTCAGCAGCTTGTCGACCACGTTGCGGGTGACCGTGT
This sequence comes from Acidobacteriota bacterium, assembly GCA_035528515.1. Taxonomy (GTDB): domain Bacteria; phylum Zixibacteria; class MSB-5A5; order WJJR01; family WJJR01; genus DATKYL01. Next base: position 17,722 of record DATKYL010000445.1, read on the forward strand.
CGACGTACTGCCGCGTGATGACGTAGCCTGTGACGGTCATCAACAGGAGGGTCAGGACGGATACATAGGCGGAGAACTCCAGCCGCATGCTCCGCCGGTACTGTCGCGGCTCGGGCCACGCGTCATTCAGACTGCGCGCTTCACGGTTGCTCATAGGACAGCTCTCTCAGTTTGATGATTTCCGCCTCGGTGCGCTCGATGTATGAGCGGATTTCCAGGTTATCGGGATCGAGACGCTCCGCCTTCTTCCAGACCTCAACCGCCTCCGGCAACTGGTTCTGCCCGTACAT
>DATKYL010000446.1:0-3024 GCA_035528515.1 Acidobacteriota bacterium
GCTGTCGGGGTCGAAATAGATGATGCCGGTGGAAACCCAATCCCGCACCGTGACGCGACGAACCGTGACATCCTCACCGCGCGCAACCCGAATGCCGTGAATGCCGCCACCGAGCGAAGTCGGCTTGCAGTCCAGCTGGAAGTCCTCCAGCGTCAATCCGTCACAGTCCACGAAGTTCCAGAAAACAGCCGGCGTGGAGTTGGCCCGGTTGACGATGGTCTGCCGCATGCCCTGCCCGGAGATCGTGAACGCCTTGCCCGTTCCCGTAACGTCGATGTCCCGAGCGAGATCAAACTCGCCTTCAGGCAACAGCAGCCGCCCACCATGTTCCGAGATGAACAAGATTGCCGTCTCGAGAGCCGTCGTGTCATCGCCCGACGTGCCCATGCCGAAGCTCGCGGCGGTAAATTCGTCGTTGTCCGAGAACGGCGCCCACCAGTCGCCATTCAGATCCTGAACCGCACCCGTCTCGGTCCCGCCGACCCGCACGAACATTCCGCCGCCGCCATCGCCGGCCGTGGTGTATCCGCGCGTCCGGAGCGCCGTCATACCAACCGGTATGTCCAGCGCGGCAAGCCCTAGCGTCGATCCGAAGATCGGAACGTTGCCCTGGCTGACGGCGTCCGAGGCATAGGCCGCCGCGAGCGCGGCCGAAGCCGCCGCTTCGTCGCGGGCAGTTTCCAGCGGCTCGAGCGCCGCGCGTATCTGCGCTTTCGGCGGGTTCCATGCCGGCGTCGATCGATCCCCGACGGGCAGCGGCGCGTTGAGCGGTTCATTCGCCAGGCCGTCGCCGGTATAGCGAGTGAACTCGCGGAACACCTGTTCGATCAGGCTCATGTCGGCACTCCGAATTTAGGGTTAAGCGGTTGAGATCACGATCGGCACAGCCGTGCACCAGTCGCCGGCAACGCCCTTGGCCGTGATCCAGCGCGCCCGCACGTCATAGGTCGCCCCGTCCGCCACAACACCGGACACCGCCTCATCGTCGGCGATTGCCATTGCCTGCCACGGACCATCGGGCTGAAGCCGGAACTGCGCACCGAGCACAAGGTTCGTCCGCGTCGGCGCGTCCACCGTCGCCACGATGACCGCGGCAATTGTGGAGACGGTGATCTCCCGAACCTCGACAACCGGCGTCAATCCCGTCGGGACCGGCAGCGTCGTGTTCGGCTTCGTGTCCTGAACCGGCGGCGGCGGCGTTCCCGCGCCTTCCGTCGGCTCGTATGCTTCCGCACCGATAGACGAAATCTCCATCTCGCAACTCGACAGGTCCGCCGCGAAACCGTGGCTCAGCACGAGGAACGTCTCGTCAAGATCAAGCTCGGCGATCTGCACGCGGATTGTCCGCTCGTATCGTGCATTCATCCCGACGAGGTTCGTCCGGATCCTGCCGCGCCATCTCGGATTGGCCTTGGCCGCGTATATCTTCGCCAGCCGCGACGCCTGCCCCGCGCTCGGCACCATATCAACGGTGAACTCGTCAACGATCTTGCCGCGGATTGCCTGGTCCGCTTCGTCAACCCAACTCTCGGCTTCGGTCGGCTGGAAGTCCTGCGCCTCTTCGGTATAGATGACCCTCAACTCATTGAACGCCGCGAACCGGCCGGCGCCTTCCTCGAGCGAATAGCCGAGAATGTCCCGGTCGATTATCGTAACTGTCGGGCCCGACCACGCGCCGCCGCGAATGCCGATCTTGCCCTCGGCGGTCTGGTAGATATCGACGTCGCCGCAAGCCCTCATCCGAGCCAGCACGTCCTTCGGGCTGTCCTGCAACCCATAGGTGCCCCAGCAGCGATAGCGCGTCTCGACCCCGCCGACGGTCTGCACCAGCTGATCGCATATATTGGCGAAGGCGATGAAGCTATCCTCGTCCAGCCGATCTGCCGTAAGCCTGTAGCCGTCCGGGCTTAGAAGGTAGTCGCGTATGCAAAGCGCGACGTTGTCGTTCCAGACTGTCAGCCCCGTGCGCGGATCGTAAACCGGCGAAAGCCTCGCGGTTACCCGGAACGGGGTCAGTGGCCCCTCGGGAAAGATCGCCGTGTACTTCTCGGCCTTCGGCCCCCACATCCATATCGCGCTGTATGCAATGCCGCGCAGTCTGTGTTTGGCGGTCCACACGCCCGGCCAGCCGCTCATCATCAAGGCCGATGCCGCCTGCCCTTCCGTGCCGCGGTGATGCTCTATCTGGACATAGCCGGGATAGGGATCGGTCGTCACGAACTTGTCGGACCCGATCGAAACCGCCTGGTCGCCAATCCATGCCTGCTCGAAACGGGCAATCTCGCCGTGATGATGCATGACGATCTGCCAGAGGATGCCGTCGCCGGAATCCCAGAACGCCCGCTGCCCGCCAAGCTTCGCGCGCCCGTATCCACGCCGCCTTTCGCCGATTGCCTCATTGATGACCGCCTGCGTCTCTGGCGTCGGCGTCGTGAACTTCGGCTTGCCGCGGATCAGCGAGCCGATCACTGAAAGGCCGGTACCGATCAGCAGGTTTGTCGCGATGCCCGCCGCCGCGCCGGTGATGCCGACGACCGAAAGCACCGATGCAATGCCCGCTGCAATCGCCGTAAAGATCGCCATCAGATCGTCCTTACCATGGCAATCTCGACCGCCTCGTATCCACGCCGCTCCAGGATGCCCCTAACAGGGCCGTTGACCGGCGCGCTCATCCGCACCCGCCGACAACCCTCAGCCGCCGCCCACGCCTCGTATTGGCCCAGCAGGCGCAGTCCCCAGCCCGAGGCGCGGCAATACCATCCGTGCTCGATCGCGATCCGCTCGCCAGAGATCGCCGACTGCACGATCTCCGCAGCCAGGAACCCGACCGGCCCGCCGAAATCGACGACCCATGCCGAGCCGATCAGCCGTTGCAGCGTCGCCGCCGTGCGTTCCGGCTCGACATCCTGCGGTTGTCCCGCCGCAAGACGCAACTCGCCGACCATCTCGACGACTGCCGGGATATCCGCTGAAACCATTTGCCGGATCATCAGAAATCGGGCCAGCGAATAGTCTTGTTCACCA
>DATKYL010000447.1:0-2537 GCA_035528515.1 Acidobacteriota bacterium
CCTACCGCCAGGCCGCCGTGGCCCTGATGAAGGTCGCCAACGACGTGCGCTGGCTGGGTTCGGGGCCGCGCTGCGGCCTGGGTGAGCTGCGCCTGCCCGAGAACGAGCCCGGCAGCTCGATCATGCCCGGCAAGGTCAACCCCACGCAGTGCGAGGCGATGACCATGGTCTGCGCCCAGGTGCTCGGCAACGACGTCGCGGTCAACGTCGGCGGCTGCATGGGGAACTTCGAGCTCAACGTCTTCAAGCCGGTGATGATCTACAACGTCCTGCAGTCGATCCGGCTCTTGGCCGACGCCTGCGAGTCGTTCGATGAGCACTGTGCCTCGGGGCTCAAAGCGAACACCGACATCATCGACCGCCACATGAAAAACTCGCTCATGCTGGTCACCGCGCTCAACCCGCACGTCGGGTATGACAACGCGGCCAAGATCGCCAAGAAGGCATTCTCGGATAACTCGACTCTCCGCGAAGCGGCGATCGGCCTCAAGATTCTATCCGGTGAGGACTTCGACGCGAAGGTCAAGCCGGAAGAGATGGTCGGCCCGAAGGCGTAGACCGACCCACATCCGCTCAATCCTACAGGGGCGCGGCGAGGCCGCGCCCCTGTTTCTGTGGGCGGACACCCGGCCTACAACCCCCTGACGGGTGGCCCGGACCAGGCGGGCCTGTTGAAAAACCAGATGTGCATGCCAGGCGCCCTCGCCTGGCGTCATGTATGCCAAGCGAGGGCGCTTGGCATACACTGGGGGTTTCTCAACAGTCCCCAGAGATTACGGCCACATGGCCAAGTCATCCGATCTCTGAACAGAGAAAAGCGCCGCTAAGAATCGTGGGGATCCTACTCGCCCCCCGCCCGCTTCTTCAACATCTCTTCCAACGCCACCACCCGTTTCTCAAGCTGCCGGATCGTCCTGACATGTTCGGGGAGGGACTTTTCTGCGGCGAAGATGCGTTTCTGGCGGGCGACTTCGTGGGCGGGGGAGCCAAGATAGATGGCGCCCGGGGGCACCGACTTCGCGACCCCGGCCTGCGCCATGATGATCGCGCCGTCGCCGATCTCGATATGCCCGACAATGCCGACCTGCGCGGCCAAGGTGACCTTGTCACCGATCTTCGTCGATCCGGCGACGCCGGTCTGTGAGACGATAATGCAGTCCTCGCCGACCTGCACGTTGTGCGCGATCATGACGTGATTGTCGATCTTGGTCCCGCGGCCAATCACGGTCTGATCGATCGTCGCGCGATCGACCGTGCAGCAGGCGCCGATCTCGACGTCGTCGCCGATCGTCACGCCCCCCAACTGCGGGATCTTTTCATACCGGCCCTCGACCGGCGCGAACCCGAATCCGTCGGCGCCGATCACCGTGCCGGGATAGATGTACACGCGGTCGCCGAGCGTGCACCCGTGCGTGATCGTCGCGTTCGGCCCGATCTTACAATCGGCGCCGAGCACCGTATTCCTGCCGACAAATGACCCCGCTAAGATGACCGTCCCGTCGCCGAGCGTGACATCATCCTCGATTACGCACTGGGGCCCGACATGGACGCGTTCGCCGAGTTGTACGCGGTGTCCGATACGCGCCGACCGGTCGATACCCGGTTCGGGCGGCGCGGGCGGGGGTCGAAAAAGCTGCATCGCCCGCAGGAAGGCTTGATAGGGATTATCGTGGACGAGGATCGCCGGCCCCGGCCGCGCCAGGGCATCGGACCATACGTCGGCGGAGACCAGCACCGCGCCCGCACGGGTTGTCTTCAGATGGGCGACATACCGCGCGTTGGCCACGAACGTCAGGTGGTCCGGCCCCGCCTGCTGGATCCCGGCGATACCGGTGATGACGGTGGCTTGGTCGCCCTCAGCTTCTACCCGGGCGCCGAGGTATGAGGCCAACTCGGCGACGGTGTGGCTCATTTGAGTCTCTGGAGCTCCTCAAAGATGCGGTCGGTCAGATCGAGCTTCTTCTTGGCGTACATGATCGGACTGAACTGCAACCCCTGCGGCGTCATGTAGATCTGCGACGCGTTGAGAATGAAATCATAGTCCTCGTCGGTTGCCACCTGCTCGACCACTTCCTGGATTTTCTCGAGAATCGGGGTGGTCAACTCGGCCTTGCGGCGTTCCGCTTCCGACTCCAGGCGCGCCTTGACTTCAAAGACCTCGCGCTCCATGGTGGCCAGTTCCTGTTCCCGTTCACGGCGCGTATCATCCGAGAGCAGCAGGCGCTGGCGCTGATATTCCTCGAGCCGCTGGAAGTACACTTCCTGGACGCTGTCGAAATCGGCCTCCCAGACCGCGGCGTCCTCTTGGAACAGCGCCTCGGCCTCGCGGAACTCATCGTACTCCGCCAGGATGCGGTCGAGGTCGACCCAACCGATCTTGCTCTGTGCGTACGCTTCCGGGACACCGAGCGCCCCGGCCAGAACCACTACGAGGATTGTGCCGAGTATCGCGCGCCGTTGGTACGATTTGCTCATGATCATAGAAGCTCCCGTCAGATGCGGTGGAAGCCGGGCTAAAACGCCCCACCGAACTGGAA
>DATKYL010000448.1:0-3494 GCA_035528515.1 Acidobacteriota bacterium
TCCTGGCCCAAACAATGTATGCCGGCAACTTCGAGATGATGTGTTACTACAACCTTCCCTATGAACACCCCGATAGACCTTTGCTGCAGTGGCACAGCAAAGGCCAGGCGGGCATCTCGTTCTCGGGCTACAACAATCCCGAGGCGGACGAGTGGATCAGGAAGGAACGGTCAGAGTTCGACCCCGAGAAGCGACGGCAGATCATCCTGGACGCCCAGCGGTTCTTCATCAGCGAGCACGGCGCCCAGATAAGCACCGCCACGGACACCGGCTACGGCGCCTCCTGGGACTGGGTACACGGGGTAGACGACAACATCAATAGAGGCGTCTTCTTGCTCCTTGGCGTGCACAACTGGCTGACTGAGAAGAAGGTCTAGCATGCGCCTAGGATGGTCAGGCTGGCCGGCGATTGGCAGGCGCCGGCCGGCGGTGGCACGCGCGTTCCTCGATTGGGCCTGCGTTGCTGCCGTCTGCCTTGACGATTTCGGCGACGGCGGCCTTGATGTTGAGAGACTGGCGTTCCTCGATGAGGCGCTCGAGGGCAGGCGAATAGTCTACCTGGGCGAGCCCAGTCACTGGATCCACGAGAAGTATCCCTACAGGCTCCTCATGCTCCGCTACCTCTTCTCCAGGGGCTGGCGACATCTGGGGGAAGAGCTAAGCTGGTCTGACGGCCGGCGCGTCGATCACTATCTGGACACGGGCGAATCGGCCCAACTCGACCGCATCACCGCCTACGGGTATGAAGGCGCAAACAGGCCCGACCGCGATGACAGGGCGACGGGGCTTCTGGCGGAAGGCTCCTCCTTTCCTACTGACCTCTTCCGATCTGAACAAGTGCGCTTCGCCCACGCGCTCCGCAGGATGAGCGAGTCGCGTCCGCCGGGCAGCGATCGACTGCACTTCTTCGGGTTCGACGCGGATTACATTCCAGGCGCCGGCTACGAGCACATCGACGAACTGCTGCTCGGCCATGAGAACAGCGCGCCCGTGACCGACATGCGTGCTCTGCTCGCACGGGTCGAGGGGGAGACCATACAAGTGGAGAGCGTCCGCGTGGGTGCGGCGCTGGAGTGGCTGAAGGAGAACCGTGATGGCGTCGATGATGCCATCGGTAGCGATGCTGAGGAGCGCCTACGCTACACGCTCTTGAACCTCCGTGAAAGCCTCGATTACGTAGCGATGGCCAACCCGGCGACTGATTGGGAGACCCTCCGACAGGCGATGGCGAAGCGGGAACAGATCATGCACCGCCACGTCTCCCAGGTCCTATCCACGCTCGGCCCGGAGGAGAAGTTGATCTTGATGGCTCACAACCAGCATCTCGCCAAGGATGATGACGGCATCAGCGCGCCTCAAGTCGGAGCTGGGCCCGGCGGCGGCATTGTGCCGTCGGTAGGATGCTATCTCAACCGCCTCTTTCCCGGCGAGGTGTTCTCGATCTGGATGCTATGGGAACGCGGGGCAGATTGTCAGCCCTACCCGCGGTTGAGCAACAAATTGGGTAGTCCACTAACCAGTCTCAACGCAGTCTTAGCAGACGTTGGACCTGTGTTCATTCTGCCGACGCATAGCCCCGACCCTCGAAGTCAGCTGCTCTCGGGCGAGACCGAGATCGCCTCGATGTACAATCAAGTCCTCCGGGCGACGCTCGCCGACCAGTGCGACGCGATATTCTTCGTGCGAGAAGTAAGTCCGCTTGCGTCAACAGAAGGCTGACCTCAGCGACGTTATGTCGGGCACTTCTTGACTTGATCCGTTCGCCTTGCGTCCCCTCTAGTAATCCTCCCGGGCGGCCTTCTGATCTCAGTCCTGCAGGTAATACACGTTTCGCCATTCCTTGGCGGCTGCGATGAACGGTGACATGGACTCGTGGTTTACTTCCACGTTGATGATCGACGGTTTCCCGTTGGCTGTCGCCCGTTTGATGGCCGGAACGATCTCGTTGGGATCCGTGACCATCTCGCCGTACCCGTCCCACATCGCGGTCATCTTTTCGTACGCCCGCATGGGGGAGAGCTCGGTGTTGCATTGCCCTCTTTCTTCGACTTCCTTCTCCCAAGTGTACTTCTGTTCCAACCTAATCATTCCCCAGGCGGAGTCATTCGAGATCACACACACTACCGGTATCCCCAGTCTCGCCATCGTCTCCATTTCCATGGCGTAGAAGCCGAAACTGCCATCGCCGGTGTACCACAAGACAGGTTTTCGGTTTGTCACCCATGCTCCGATCGTGTTGGCGGGTCCTGTGCCAATCATGCCGATGGCGCTCCCTCCGTAGACCTGTTCGGGGCGAGTCGCTGTGATTGCGCGTCCCATCCATACCCCGGCTTCACCGCCATCAACTACCAGATTCCAGTCCTTCCCGTCTTCTGCAAGGAACTTGGCAACCTCTCCGGCACAACGCGCCGGATGAATGGGAATCCCCTCCGCTCTGTACTCGTCAGGAAGGGCAGCGGGCCCGCTTTTCAGCGAGTCGCCCAGCCACGACGATTTCGCCGGCTCCGGTCGTTTGCCCTTGACGGCGGCTAGCAGCTGGCTCGCGACCGGTCCCGTTCCGCCGACGATCCCGATGTCGGCGCGAAGATTGAAACCGATTTGTCTCATGTCCGCGTGGACCTGGATTACTCTGGCATCAGCCCCAATGCCCTGTCCCATTCCCAGCCGGTAGTCAAAACGACAACCCATGGTCAGGACGACATCAGCGCCGATGGCATATGTGCTCAGCAAAGGGTTCTTCGCTTCATTCCCGAACAAACCGCGACACGGCGCCGAGGCGACGCCAAGAGGCATCTTCAGGTAATCCGAGAGCGCGGCGACATCAGCAGCGTGATCGCCGATTGAGAACCGTGCCCCGTCGGCGATTATGGCGGCGGGGCGCTCAGCATTCGCTAGTAGTTCAGCAGCCACGTCGACCTGGGCTGGGTCTCCGAAAGGAATCGCATCCGTCCCGGATTTCACCGGCCATTTGATCTCGGACTCTTCCATTCGGACAAGCGGAAGGTCGGCGGGAACCTCGAGGTAGACGGGTCCCGGAGTCAGGTCCGTCGCCTGACGAAGGGCCAGAGAGATGTACTCCGGGATACGGCCGGTGCTGGTAATCTTCCGGGCCCACTTCGAGCAGACCTCCATGACGTTCAAGGTTGACATGTCCTGCAGCGGGCCGGCATCCCGTCCGTTGACGACGACTGCGCCGCCTATGTGAAGGACCGGGACCCCCAATTCAAGTGCCTCCATCATTCCCGGCGTCGTGTTAATTACGCCGGGACCGGCCGTAGTCACTACAACCGCCGCCCCTGCCGCTGAAGCTGCGCCCGTTTCCCGTGAGCTCGATTACCTTCGCAAGAGGGTCTACTTCGGCGGCGTTGATGATCACGTCGGCGCCGAGTTCTTCGGCCAACCGGAGACGCTTTTCCGAGACGTCGGACACGATTATGCGCGAAACGCGACCCTTCAGCACCTGCATCACGAGAAGCCCGATCGTACCCAGGCCC